>CALAEC010000075.1 GCA_937890785.1 uncultured Actinomycetes bacterium | reverse complement strand
AGCGGCCGCTGACCAGCTTCAGCCACGGCGCGGGGTGCGCCTGCAAGCTCAGCCCTCAGGACCTGAGCGAGGTCCTGGGGCGCCTGGGGCCGGCGCCCCGGCCGGCCGATGTCGTCGTGGCCACCGACACCAAGGACGACGCGGCCGTCTACCGGCTTCCCGACGGGACCGGCCTGATCCAGACCGTGGACTTCTTTACCCCGATCGTGGACGACCCCTTCGACTGGGGCCGGGTCGCCGCGGCCAACGCCATCAGCGACGTGTACGCGATGGGCGGCCGTCCGATCCTGGCCCTCAACCTGGTGGCCTGGCCGGTCGACGACCTGCCGCTGGATCTGCTGGCCCGGGTCCTCGAGGGAGGCGCCAAGGTGGCCGACGAGGCCGGCGCCGCGGTGGTGGGAGGCCACAGCATCCACGACCCCGAGCCGAAGTACGGGATGGCCGTGACCGGGCTGGTGGCCCTCGACCGCCTGGTTCGGAACTCCACCGCACCGGCCGGCGCGCGGCTGTTCCTGACGAAGCCCCTGGGCGTGGGGATGATCACCACCGGCATCAAGCGGGGCGCCGCTACCGAGGAACAAGCCCGGGGGGCTGTGGACCTGATGGCCACGCTGAACGGTCCGGCCTCGGAGGCGATGGTCGAGGCGGGGGCCGAGGCCGCCACCGACGTGACCGGCTACGGGCTCCTCGGGCATCTCCTGGAGATGCTGGAGGCCTCCGGTGTGGCGGCCGAGGTCGACGCCGGGAGCGTGCCGGTCCTCCCGGGTGCCCTGGAGCTGGCCCGCCGCGGCGTGATCGCCGGGGGAACCCGTCGCAACCGTTCGTTCGTGGACCCGCACGTCGGCTGGGGGGAGCTCGACGAGGCGGAGCGGTTCATCCTGGCCGACGCCCAGACCTCGGGCGGCCTCCTGATCGCGGCGTCGGGGGAGCGGGCCGAGGCGCTGGAGGCCGGACTCCGGGCCCGGGGCGTCACGGTGGCGGAGATCGGCCGCACGGTCGAGGGCCCGTCCGGGCGGATCGACATCCGGGGCCGCCTGCCCGGCTGAATCCCACTCCGCTGGTAGGATTCGGATCGGTGACGTCGTGCTCGAGGTACCCCGAGAGATGGTCGAGGTGATCGTGGCGCACGCCAGGGCCGGGCTTCCCAACGAGGCCTGCGGCGTGATCGCCGGCGAGGATGGTCGGCCGGTCCGGGTGTACCCGATGCACAATGCCGAGGAGAGCCCGGTGGTCTACCGGTTCGACGAGCATGAGCAGCTGCGGGTCTTCACCGACATCGATGATCGGGGCTGGAGTCTCCTCGGCTTCTTCCACAGCCATCCGCGCACCGAAGCCTCCCCCTCACCGACCGATCGGGCCCTGGCCCACTGGACCGACCCGGTCACCGGCGAGCATGTCCCCGCGTATCCCGGCACCCGCTACGTGATCGTGTCGCTGGCCGGCGACGAGCCGGAGCTGCGAGCGTTCCGATTCGAGGGCGGCGACCCGGTCGAGGAGGAGATCAGGGTTCCGTGAGCTTCAGCGAGGACGAGGTCCGCCGGTACGCCCGCCACATCATCCTCCCGGGGATCGGGGGCGACGGCCAGCGCCGGCTGAAGGAGGCCCGCGTGTTGGTGATCGGGGCCGGTGGGCTCGGCTCGCCTGCGGCGATGTACCTGGCCGCCGCCGGCGTGGGCACCATCGGGCTCGTGGACTTCGACCAGGTGGAGCTGTCGAACCTCCAGCGCCAGCTGCTTCACGATACCGACGACGTCGGCCGGCCCAAGGTCGAGTCGGCCGGTGACCGGCTCAACGATCTCAACCCGAACGTCAACGTGATCCCGCACCGCGTCCTGCTGTCGAGCGAGAACGCCTTCGAGGTGCTCGAGCCATACGACGTGGTCGTCGACGGCACCGACAATTTTCCGGTGCGGTACCTGGTCAACGACGCGTGCCAGATGCTCGGGAAGCCGCTCGTGTACGGCTCGATCTATCAGTGGGAGGGGCAGGCCAGCGTGTTCCTGCCCGGGCAGGAGACGCCGTGCTACCGCTGCCTGTTCCCGGAGCCGCCCCCGCCCGGGACGGTGCCCTCGTGCGCCGAGGGCGGCGTGTTCGGCGTGCTCCCCGGGATCATCGGCTCGATCCAGGCCGTGGAGGCCATCAAGCTCGTCCTCGACGTGGGGGAGACCCTGGCCGGCTCGCTGGTGCTGTACGACGCGATGCGCAACGAGTTCACCTCGGTGAAGCTGCGGTGGGACCCCGACTGCCCCGTGTGCGGGAAGCACCCCACGGTGACCGAGCTGATCGACTACGAGGCGTTCTGCGGGCTGGCCCCGGGGCAGGCGCCGCCGGAGGCCGAGCGAACGCCCTCGGCAGGAGCGTGACGCGGTGCCGGTGCGGGTGAAGGTCCCGTCGGTCCTCCGAACGCACACAGGCGGCGAGGGCCAGGTCGACGGCGATGGCACCACGGTTCGCGAGGTGCTCGAAGATCTCGAGACCCGATATCCGGGGATCCGCGCACGGCTGGTGACCGGTGACGGCGCTCTCCACCGGTTCGTCAACGTGTATGTGAACGACGAGGACGTCCGGTACCTCGGCTCGCTGGAGACAGAGGTCGGCGACGGCGACGTCGTGTCGATCCTCCCCGCCGTCGCCGGCGGCTGAGTGGTCCGGATGCGCGCCGACGACATCCTCGGCGCCGTCGGGAACACGCCGCTGGTGGGCATCCAACGGCTATCGCCGCGGCCGTCGGTGCGGCTCTGGGCCAAGCTGGAGGGCCAGAACCCCACCGGCTCGCTGAAGGACCGGATCGCGGTGGCCATGATCGAGGAGGCCGAGCGGTCCGGCGACCTCACGCCCGACCGGACCATCCTCGAGCCGACCTCGGGCAACACCGGCATCGCCCTGGCCCTGGTGGCTCGGCGGAAGGGCTACCGGATGCTGGCGGTCCTCCCCGACAACGCCAGCGAGGAGCGCGTCCGCCTCCTGGAGCTGTACGGCGCCGAGATCGTGTCGAGCCCGGCCGACAAGGGCACGAACGGGGCCATCGAGGTGGCCCGCCGGCTGGCCGAGGACCCCCGGTACTTCATGCCGTTCCAGTACGGGAACCCGGCCAACCCGCGGGCCCACTACGAGGGGACGGGCGCGGAGATCGTCCGGGACCTCCCCGAGGTCACTCACCTCGTGGCCGGGCTGGGAACCGGCGGGACGCTCACGGGAGCGGGCCGGCGCCTCAAGGAGCACCGCCCCGATGTCGTCGTCGTGGCCGCGGAGCCGGAGCTCGGCGACCTCGTCTACGGCCTGCGTTCGCTGGACGAGGGGTTCATCCCACCGATCCTCGACGAGTCCGTGCTCGATCGGAAGCTCCTGGTCTCGGCCGAGGATGCGGTCCGGGCGACCCGGGAGCTGGCCCAGCGGGAGGGCATCTTCGCCGGCATCTCGTCTGGGGCGGTGCTCCACACGGCCCGGCGGGTCGCCGAGGGCCTGGACGAGGGGGACGTGGTGTGCCTGTTGGCCGACGGCGGGTGGAAGTATCTGTCCACGCGGGCCTGGACCGGCGACCTGGACAGGGCCGCCGACGAGGTCGGCCAGACGCTGTGGTGGTGAGGTTGGTAGGCTTCGCCGATGTCTGATCCCAGGTCGATCGGGATCTTCGACTCGGGGGTAGGGGGGCTCACGGTGGTTCGGGCCGTCCTCGATCTGGTGCCCGGAGAGCCTGTCCTGTACTTCGGCGATACCGCCCGGGCGCCCTACGGGCCGCGGGCGGTCGATGAGATCCGCGCTTTCGCTCGGGAGGTCGCCGCCTACCTCCTCGGGCGCGACGTGAAGATGCTCGTGGTGGCGTGCAACGCGATCGAGTCGAACGCCATCGAAGACCTCAGCGAGCGCGCCAACGTGCCCCTGGTCGGCGTGATCGAGCCGGGGGTCCGCGCGGCGCTGCGAGCCACCCGCAACGGGCGGGTCGGCGTGATCGGGACCGAGGCCACCATCGCCAGCGGCGCGTACGACCGTGCGGTGGCCGCCGAGAACGGCGGGGTCGAGCTGCGGTCGGCGGCCTGTCCCGCGTTCGTCCCGCACGTCGAGCGTGGCGACACCACCAGTCCGGAGCTCATGTCCGCGGCCCGTGGATACCTCGCCCCGATGCGCGAGGCCGGCGTCGACACGCTGATCCTCGGCTGCACGCACTACCCCCTGCTGTCGGGCCTCCTCCAGCGCGTGATGGGCCCCGACGTCGTGCTGGTGTCCTCGGCCGAGGAGACCGCCAAGGACGTGTACGCGGGACTCCTCGACGGCGGTCTCCTCCGCGACGATGCCTCACCGCCCGAGCACGAGTTCCTCTGCTCCGGAGACCCGGGGTCGTTCCGGGCTCTGGCGGCCAGGTTCCTGGGGCCCGAGGCCGCCGGCGTCCGGGCCCAGAGCGTTCAGCCCGCGCCGGTATCGGAGCGCTGATGGAGGTCACGGTGCTCGGCACCTCCGCCGCGTGGCCCGCGGCCGGCCGAGCGGCCGCCGGCCTCCTGGTCCGTAGCGGAGAGACGGCCGTGGCCCTCGACCTGGGTTTCGGGACGCTGTCGAACCTCCAGCTCGAGCTGCCCCACGAACGGCTGGACGCTGTGCTCGTCACCCACGAACACCTCGACCACTGCCTCGACCTCGCCCCCCTGACCGTGGCCCGGGTCTTCCATCCGGAGCCCCTCTCGCCGCTCCCGTTCTTCGCCCCCAGCGGCGTGTTCAACCATGTGGCCGCTCTCGAGACCGAGGAGCAGCGGCAGCAGATGTTGGCGCTGTTCGAGGTCGACGACCTCGAGGCCGGTGGCACGTTCGAGGTCGGTCCGTTCCGCATCACCACGCGAGCATTGCCCCATCTGGTCCGGAACCTCGGCTTCCGGGTCGAGGCCGACGGGGTCGCCCTCGCGTACACGGGTGACACCGGGCCGTCGGAGGAGATCGAGGCCTTGGCCAAGGACGTCGACGTGCTGGTGTCGGAGGCGTCCTGGGAGGACGACCGGGGCATCCTGGTCGAGGGCCACCTCACGGCCCGCCAGGCCGCCCAGCACGCGGCCGGCGCCGGCGCCGGAACCCTCGTCCTCACGCACTTCTGGCCGACCGTGGACCGAGGCCGCTCCCGCGAGCTTGCGGCCGCGGCGTTCGATGGCGAGGTCGTGGTTGCCGAGGAGCGGTCGACGCTGCAGGTAGGGCGCTGAGGTGGAGCTCATCGTCCTCGGCGCGCACGGGACCTGGCCCCCGGCCGGCGGGGCCACCAGCGGCCTGCTGGTTCGCCACGAAGGACGCAGCTTGGTGCTCGACCTCGGCTCCGGGACGGTGGCGAAGCTGCAGGAACACACCGGTCTGTTCGACCCGCATGGGGTACTGATCTCCCACTCGCACCCGGACCACGTCGCCGACCTGTACACGTACCTCATGGCCCGGCTGTTCGCTCCCGAGCGCCCGCCGTTGATCCCGCTATATCTCGCCCCGAAGGTCCTGGAGCGGTTCACGCCGCTGCTGGCCGACGACAGCGGGGACATGCGGCCGCAGGAAGCGTTCGACGTGATCGAGGTTCAGCCGGGCACCGAGCTGTCGCTGGGCCCGTTCCGGATCAGGACCGCGCCGATGGCGCACTCCGTGCCGACCCTCGGCGTCCGGGTCGAGGCCGACGGCCAGGCGCTCTCGTACTCGGCGGACACCGGCCCGAGCGACGAGCTGGTTCGCCTGAGCCGGGGCTGCGACCTGCTGGTGGCGGAGGCCTCGTGGCAGACGGACGGGATCGAGCGGCCCCCGATCCACATGACGGCCCGAGAGGCTGGTGAGGCCGCGGCCCGCGCCGGGGCCGGCCGGCTCATGCTCACCCACCTCCGGCCCTACCTCGACCGCGACCGCTCCCGGGAGGAGGCGACCGGCGCGTTCGACGGCGAGGTCCTGCTGGCGGCGGAGGGCCTCGCGGTGGAGGTCGGTGGGTGAGGGGCGACGGGCGGGCCCTCGACGACCTCCGGACGGTGCGGTACGAGACCGGCTACCTCGAGTGGGCCGAAGGGTCGGTGCTCCTGGAGATGGGCAAGACCCGGGTGCTCTGCGCGGCGTCGTTCGAGGCACAGGTGCCGCGATTCCTCCAGGGCAGCGGGAAGGGCTGGGTGACGGCCGAGTACGGCATGCTGCCTCGCTCGACCTCGGAGCGGACCCCCCGCGAGGCCGCCCGAGGGCGCCAGAGCGGCCGTACCTACGAGATCCAGCGCCTGATCGGCCGGTCGCTCCGGGCCGTGACCCGGCTGGACCGCCTCAAGGAGTCCTCGATCTGGGTCGACTGCGACGTGCTGCAGGCCGACGGCGGGACCAGGACCGCGGCCATCACGGGTGGGTACATCGCGCTCCGCCTGGCCGTCCGCACGCTGAAGGAGCGTGGGGACCTCGAGGGCGACGACGTGCTCGCGGACTCCGTCGCTGCGGTCAGCGCGGGGATCGTCGACGGCCAGCCGATGCTGGACCTGAACTACGAGGAGGACAGCCGGGCCGAGGTCGACTTCAACGTGGTGATGACCGGGTCGGGCCTTCTCGTCGAGGTCCAGGGCACCGCCGAGGGCGACCCGTTCGGACGGGACCAGCTCGACGAGATGCTCGGGCTGGCCGCATCCGGGATCGAGCGTCTGACCGCGATCCAGCTGGAGGCTGCCGGCGCGTGAGCCCGGGGTTCCCCCCGCGCATCGTGCTGGCGACGCGCAACGAGCACAAGATCCGCGAGATCCTCCGCATCTGTGACGACTGGCCGGTCGAGTGGGTCACCGACGCCGAGCTCCCTAACGTCGAGGAGACCGGCCGGACCTACCTCGACAACGCCCGTCTCAAGGCTCGCGCCGCCGCCGCGGCTACCGGCGAGGTCGCTCTGGCCGATGACTCCGGGATCGAGGTCGATGCGCTCGGCGGCGGGCCCGGCCCTCGCTCGGCCAGGTATGCCGGCGAGGGCGCCACCGATCTGGCCAATCTGGAGGCCCTGCTGCGTGCGCTGGCCGGCGTCCCGCGCGGCGGCCGGACCGCCCGCTACCGGGCCGTGGCCGTGCTGGCGAGCCCGGACGGAGGCGAGCTCGACGCCGAGGCCACGTGCGAGGGGATGATCGGCACGAAGCCGCGCGGAAGCGGCGGCTTCGGCTACGACCCGATCTTCGAGCCGCTCGGCTGGGACCGGACCATGGCCGAGCTCGAGCCGGTGGAGAAGGACCGCATCAGCCACCGGGGGCGGGCCCTGCGGACGCTTCGCGACCTCCTGGCCGGGGGATAATCGGAGGACCGAACCCGAAAGGAGAATCGCCCATGTGCCTGACGTGCGGATGCGGAATCCCGGACGATGACCACGGCGACAGCCGCCACATCACGATGAGCGAGCTGAGGGCTGCGGCCGAGGCCGCGGAGGTCGACGTGGACGAGGCCGCTCGGAACCTCCAGGCGACCTACCCCAAGGGCAAGTAGCCACGGGTTTGACTGTCGCGGGGACCCCGGCCGATGATGGCCGGGGTTCCGCCGTCCGAGGAGGGAGCGCATGCCGATCAGCCTGAGGAACCGTCGGGAGAACAGGCCCTGGACGTTCGTGGAATGGCTGCAGGGCAAGCCTCTCGGCCATCCCAGCCATCCACTGTTCGTCCACTTTCCGATCGCGTTCTACACGGCGACGCTGGTCTTCGACATCATGACCAGGATCGAGCCGAAC
Organism: uncultured Actinomycetes bacterium; assembly: GCA_937890785.1. Lineage (GTDB taxonomy): Bacteria > Actinomycetota > UBA4738 > UBA4738 > CALAEC01 > CALAEC01. The sequence continues at coordinate 12,269 of CALAEC010000075.1, read as the reverse complement.
CCCGGCCTGGTCCAGGCCGGGACGTTCCTCCTGATCGGGGCGGCTCTGGCCACGGTCATCCTTGTCACCACCGGGCTGATCGACTGGTGGGGGATGGTCAGGGGCTCCTCGAAGCGCCGCATCGCCACCTTCCACCTGCTGTTCCAGGTCACGGCGTTCCTGTTCTTCTTCAGCACGCTCCTCCTTCGGTTCCCGGACCGCACCGTTCCCGAAGCCGAGACGCTGTGGATCGTGCTCGAGGCGATCGGCTTCGTGGTGCTCTCGGTTGGCCAGTACCTCGGCGGTGTGCTGGTCTACGAGAAGGCGATGCGGGTCAGCACCGGAGGCGTCGACTAGTCGAGCGGGACGTCGACGAGGATCAGCTCGGTGGTGGCTTCGGTCGACAGCCGCAGCGCCGCCTCATCGCGGATCTTCGCCGCATCGCCCGTACCGAGCGTCTCGTCGTTGACCGTGGCTGAGCCTTCGATCACATACAGGTAGGCACCGCGACCTCCTTCGAAGCCGTGCTTCACCTCGGTCCCGGGCGTCAGCCTGGCCACGTGAACCCACACGTCGCGGTGGACCATCACGGAGTCCCCGCCGTCCGGCGAGAACACCTCCAGGAGCCGGTCGGTACGGTCGTCCTGTGTGAAGACCTTCTGTTCCAGGCTGGGCGGGAGGCCCCGCTCGTTCGGCAGGATCCACATCTGGATGAACCGCATCGGCTCGGTCTCGGACGCGTTCTGCTCCGAGTGCCAGGCCCCGCTGCCGAGCGTCATCCGCTGGACCGACCCGGCCGGGAGGACGCCGTCGCCTCCCTGATCGTCCTCGTGGCGGAACGTCCCCTCGACCACGTAGGTGAGCCCCTCGATGTCCCGGTGCGGGTGGAGGGGCCAGACCGCGCCCGGCACCAGGCGGTCGTCGTTGAACACGCGGAGAGGACCCCACCCCATGTTCTCGGGGTCCCGGTAGCGGTCGAACGAGAAGTGCCATCGGGCCGTGAACCAGCCGCCCTCGGCCCGGTAGATCTCGGCGTCGCGGCGAACCTGCAGCACCTCGCCATGATAGAACCCGACCGGTGAGCGAACGCGTGTCCGAGGCATTCCATCCGACCGACGTTGACGACCTGCGCCTCTATCTCGAGGCCGCGGGCGCCGAGCCACTCCTCACCAAGGAGAAGGAGGTCGAGCTTGCCATCGCCATCGAGCACGGGAAGGAGGCCGAGGCCCGGCGGGCATCCGGGCGGATCCGGTCGGACGCGACGAAGCGGAAGCTCCGGGAAGAGATCCGGCGGGCCGAGCGGGCCCGGCGCCGGTTCATCCTGGCGAACCTGCGTCTGGTGGTGTCGATCGCCAAGAAGTACCAGGGTCAGGGGCTTCCCCTCCTCGACCTGATCCAGGAGGGCAACATCGGCCTGATGCGTGGTGTCGAGCTGTTCGACTGGCGACGAGGCTTCAAGTTCTCCACGTACGCCACGTGGTGGATCCGGCAGGCCATCACCCGCGCCATCGCCGACCGGGGCCGCCAGATCCGGATCCCGGTCCACGTCCACGAGCGGATCCGAAAGGTGCGGCAGGTTCGCGAGCGGTTGGCCCAGCAGACGGGACGGGATCCCACGCCCGAGGAGATCGCTCGCGAGGCCGGGGTCCGGGTCGAGGACCTCGGCCCGCTCGAGATCGCCGCGCGTCGCGAGCCGCGCTCCCTCCAGGAGCCTGTGGGCGAGGACACCGAGCTCGGCGACCTCGTCTCGCTGGTCGAGGATGAGAGTCCCGTCGATGCGGTCGAGGACGCGTTGCTGCGTGAGGAGATCGGGGAGGCCGTGGAGACCGCGCTGGAGCCGCTCGAGCGCGAGGTCGTGGTGTTGCGCTACGGCCTCGGCACGGGACACCCGCTCAGCCTGCGCGAGGTCGCGGAGATGGTCGGTGTGTCGGCCGAGACCGTCCGCAAGGTCGAGCGCATCGCCCTCCGCAAGCTCCGCGAGTCGGAGCTGTTCGAGGGGCTGTAGCCGTGCCGGTCGTGGTCACCGGCGCATCGGGGTGCATCGGGGCGGTCTTGGTGCCGATGCTCGTCGAACGGGGCGAGGTGCGGGCGTTGATCCGCAATGACGCCGCCGCGGACCCTCTCCGGGCGGCCGGCGCCAAGGTTGCGGTGGCCGACCTCGCCGACACGGCCACGGTGTCCACGGCTATGGAGGGAGCGCATACCGTGATCCACCTGGCCGGCGGGCTGTACCTGTCGGGAGAGGACGCCTACGAGGCAGCCAACCTCGGCACGGTCCGCGACGCGCTCGAGGCTGCCGGTGAGGCCGAGGTCAGCCGGTTCCTGCTCCTCTCGTATACCGGCGCCTCTCCCGATTCGCCGAACCCCTACCTCCGGGCGAAGGGCCTGGCCGAGGAGGCCGTCCGCGGATCGGGGATCGAGCACCTGATCCTGCGGTCGACCCACGTGTACGGCCCTCGCCAGGCGTGGCTCGACCGGATGCGGGCGGCGGCATCGCGAGCGGTGGCGGCCACGGTGGTCGGGACCGGGCGGGAGCGGGTCGCGCCGACGTACGTCGAGGACGTGGCTCGCGCGCTGCTGACCGGCGATGATCGCGCTGGTGCCGTGGAGGGGACGTTCGCGCTGCAGGGACCTGACGAGGTGACGGCCGACGAGCTCATCGATCTCCTGGCCGGCCGGCGTCGGCGCAAGATCCACCTCCCCCCGGCGGCCGCCCGCAGGGCCGCTCGTCTGATGGGGCAGCGGCTGTCGCTGACGATGCTGGAGGTTCTGGCGATGGACTCGCTGGCCGAGGACGTGCCGGCAGCCCAGGACGAGCTCGGCCTGTCGCTGACCCCGCTTCGCGAGGGCTTGGCCGCCTCCGGGGTGCCGGTCGGGGTGGCCTGAGCGCCGGCGGACGCGGCCGGTCGTGCCGACCCGGCCTCTTCGCGTGCGAGAGGGGGGATTCGAACCCCCACGCCCTTGCGGGCACCGGCTCCTAAAGCCGGCGCGTCTGCCGGTTCCGCCACTCTCGCCCCCACGAGTATAGGAATCGATCGGATCCGTTGGCGCTGCGCTAGGGTCGGGGGGATGGAGATCGAGCCGGCCCCGGCCCCCGGAGCCCACGTTCCCGCCCCCGTGCCGCCGCCCTCTGTGCACGCGCCTCCGGAAGCGGCCCCGCCCCCCAGCGCGGGAGCGTCCACGGCCGCGGCGATCGTCCTGATCCTCCTCGGTGCTGCCTCGGCCGCATACAACGGCTGGGACCTGGGATTGCTGGCCGGGGACCTCGCGATCTTCGACCGGGCCGGGATCGGAACGGTCGGCTCGGCCCTGGTGGCGATCGACATCGGCCTGGTCGTGTCGGGGCTGCTTCAGTTCGCGGGGGGGATCGTCATCCTGGTGAAGCGGTCGAGGGACCGAGTCCTGGCGCTGGCCGGCTGCGTGGGAACCCTCTTCGCCTGGGTGGCCTTCCTCGCCCTCGTCGTGGCCCGGGACCTGATGGCAGGGGTCAGCACGGGCGCATGGATCATGCTGCTCGTGTCGACATCGGGCTCCGTCCTCGCCGCGGGACTCCTCCTGAGCGCTCCTAGCCGTGGGAGGGAAAGCACGCGTACGGATCCTTCTGCAGAGGACTGACGCCCGCCGCGTCTCGCGGTCTTTGCTGAGAGAACTTTCATCTTCAGCTCAAACCGGCTTCAAATCCGCGACGGATTCTTTTCTGGACAAGACGGCCATTCGACGGAGGAGGACCCATGAGGCGCATCCTGAAGACCATCGTCGGGCTGGCGGCCGCGGCGATGCTGCTCGCCCCCGCCCTGCCCGCCCACGCCCAGGAAGTCACGTTCACCAAGGTGGCCGACAGCACCGTGGACGGCTTCGACCCGTTCAGCTTCGGTTGCGCCACGATCAACGCCGGGGGACAGGTCGCCTTCCGGGCGGGGAGGCTCGCCCCCGATGGCTTCAACACGATCCCCGGCATCTACCGTGTCGACCCGGACGGGACCCTGACCACGATCGTCGAGGACCAGAAGCGGTTCGGCTTCATCGGCCGCAATCCTTCGATGAACGACGCCGGCGAAGTGTCCTTCGCGGCTCGGGTCGACGAGGGGAAGAAGCCCGACACCGAATCCGTCCTTCGGGGAGCCGGCAAGAAGCTCACCACCATCGCGTCCACGGCCGACGAGTTCAACTTCTTCGGCTTCGACACGTCCATCAGCAACGCCGGGGAAGTCGCGTTCAAGGGCGAGCTGGACGAGGAGCTCGGCTTCGACGAGGGGCTGTTCTCGGGGGCAGGGAAGGACGTCACCACGCACTACCTCGCCTCGACCAGCGACTTCGACGGGAACGATTCCCGCCCCTCGATCAACAACCTCGGGAACATCGCGTTCGACGAGTCCATCAGCTTCGATGACGGCATCTTCGCTGGCAGGGAAGGGGCGCTCGTCACGATCTCCGCTCCGGACCCAGACGTCTCGGTGCAGGAGCCGACGTTCAACGATGCCGGCACGGCTGCCTTCGTCCGATCCTTCTTCGACCCCGTGTCCGATCAGTTCGTGGAGGAGATCGTGACAGGCGACGGCGGGCCGTTGACCACTGTGGCCGACACCAGAGGTGTCTTCTCGTCCTTCGGCTTCCGGCCGCCGTCGCTGAACAACGAGGGCACCGTGGCCTTCCACGCCACGCTGGACGACTTCTCGACCAGCGGGATCTTCGTCGGACCCGATCCCGTGGCCGACCGGGTGATCGCCACCGGTGACACGCTTGATGGAGCCGCGGTCCAGAACCTGGTCTTCTGCGAGGAGGGCCTGAGCGACTCGGGCGAGCTGGCGTTCATCGCCCAGCTGGAGGACCCCACCGATCCCAACGGCTTCCGCGTGGCCGTGTTCCGGGCCATGCCGCAGCCGTAAGCGTCAGGTTCGCGACGAGAGCGGCGTCCCTCGGCGGAGCCGGCCCTGCGCCTCGGCCTCGCCGCCTCGTCGTGGAGGACGCGCTCGACGCCTCACCCCGGGGAGCAGCGTCCCGAACCGCGTTGAATGGGTTCGCAGCGGGTAGGATGACCAGGCGATGGCCCGGACCGAAGAAGCCGACGAGGTCGGCCGCGAGCTGAGCGCGGCGATCGAGCGAGGGAAGGAAGTCCTGGAGCAGGCCCAGGGCGATCAGTCAGCCGCCGCGTCGGAGCTGGCGAAGCAGATCGTCCAGGACCTCTCGCCGGAAGCCAAGGACCGGGCGGCCTGGGTCACCATCAGCCGCTTGCTGCTTGCCGACTGACCTGACTTCGTGGGCCGCACAGGACTCGAACCTGTAACCTTGGGATTAAGAGTCCCCTGCTCTGCCAGATTGAGCTAGCGGCCCGGGACGGGTGAGCGAGGGGACTCGAACCCCCAACCTCCGGGACCACAACCCGGCGCTCTAACCGATTGAGCTACGCCCACCACGCATCGTGATTGTAGCAAGCGACTAGGTCAGCCCGACGGCTCCGGCCGCGAGGCCAAGGAGGGCCCCGGCACGGCCAGGGCCACCGGGAGCCGCCACCCGCGGAGCAGCTGGTTGGCGCCGTGAGCAGACCGAGCGACGCACGCTGGACCGTTTGACCGATTTCGTCGAAGGCTGTTGGATGGGAGGACGCATGCCCGGTCCGATCCGAACCTCGATCGTCCTCACCGCCGTCCTGGTTGCCGCGTTCTTGCTCGCGCCGCCGGCCTCGGCCGCGCCGCGGTGTTTCGGGAAGAAGGCCACGATCGAGGGGACCGGCAAGCGCGACCGCATCAAGGGGACACCGGGGCGCGACGTGATCGTGGCGCGGGGTGGCCGGGACTTCATCCTGGGCCGGGCCGGCAACGACCTGATCTGCGCCGGTGGCGGCAACGACACGATCCGAGGCAAGAAGGGCAACGACCGGATCGACGGCGGCCCCGGCGGCGACATCATGTTCGGGCTGGCCGGCGACGACGACCTGATCGGCAAGGGTGGTGGGGACGCGCTGATCGCCGGTCCCGGGAACGACCGGATGCGGGGCGGACAGGGATCCGACATCCTCGAGGGGGGTGCCGGAGACGACGTCTTCGACGGCGGTGGACGGGCCTTCGACCTTGCAGGCTTCGAGCACTCCCCGGTCGGCGTGGTGGTCGACCTCAATGTGACCACCCCGCAGGTGACCAATGAGGGGACGGACACGATCGTGGCCACCGAGGGCCTTTTCGGTTCCGAGTTCAACGACGTCCTGACCGGCCACAACGCGCCGAGCACGACGGGGAACGGCCTGTTCGGCTTCCTGGGAACGGATCAGCTGTTCGGCCTCGACGGTGACGACACCGTCGACGGCGGCCCCGGGAACGACGGCGGCGGGCCGGGGGTTGGCATCCTGAACGGGGGGCCGGGCAACGACATCATCTTCGGCGACATCGGCGACGATCACCTGTACGGCGAGGCGGGGCTCGACCTGCTCGACGGCTTCGATGGAAACGACTTCGGCAGCGGCGGTCCCGATCTCGACGCCTGCGTGAGCATCGAATCGTTCGATACCCCGCCGCCTGAGGAGTTGCCCGCCGGCGACACCTGCAAGCCGGGAATGCCGCGAGAGGCCCTTCGCCGCGCCGAGCGATGGGTCGCTGTGGCCGCGCGCTGGGGGACGACGGCCGGCTAGGCGCCGCCCGCCGTCTCCACCGTCATCTCGAGATCCACGCCCTCCGCGGCAACGTCCTGGAGGAACCGCTCCGCGTCAAACGCATGTTCCGGGGGATGCACGCCCGGGGCCACCCGGCCGTCGGCCAGCCATCGGGCCGCCACGGCGATCGGGATCGAGGTTCCGAACGCGCCGGCTCCGATGCCCTCGCGGGTTGGGGCGAACCTGGCGCGTCCGAGGAACCGGGCGGGCCGGCCATCGAGCATGCCCGAGGCGGCCAGATCGAGGACCTCCGCGTCGCGGGGCGGCCCTTCTCGCGCCGGGAGCCGCGCGATCAGGGCCCGGAGGACCTCCCGCGGGACCGCACGGCCCGAAGGTGTGTCTACCGGCTCCTCGGAGGCGAGCCCCAGGCCGACCAGCACCCGGAACCCCTCGGCCACCTTCGGCGGGAGGGCCAGCCGCCACCGGACGTCCTGAACCCGGTCGATCGTGTCCGGGAGCGTGGCCGGCTCCGAATGGAGCGTGTAGAACGCCTCCATCTCGCCGAGCGGTTCGGGGAAGAGGTATCGGATCGCGCCGGATCCGGCCGGAACCTCCTTCAGCTCGCCGCCCTCGTACACCATCGCCGGATGGGTGAACTCGTCGAGGATCGTGTCGGCGGAGTATGGGATGCTGAACTCGCCGCCGGCCTCGATGGCGCCGTCGACGATGTCGATGCTCCGTACCTCGTCGAGCCGGTCCGCGGCCACCCACGCCAACAGGTTGGAGATACCGGGGCAGCACCCGATACCGATGACCGCCGGCACGCCGGCCTCGAGGAACCGGGAATCGAGCTCGAGTTGGCGGAGCGTCACGTGGAACAGGCCGCCGAGGTCCGCGTATGGCACCTTCGCCGACAGCGCGGCTTCCATGGCGTCGAGGTTGAGGCGGTACGGGATACACGCGGCCACGGCGTCGGCGGCCGCCAGGGCGTCGGCGAGCCCAGGGTCCCCGATCCCCACGGTTGCCGATAGCCCGCCGCCCTCGGCTGCCACCCGCTCGGCCCGCCCGCCGTCCGGGTCGAGGATCAGCAGCTCGACGTCGGGCCGGCGCGACAGGAGCCGTGCGGTCGCCGCACCCATCATCCCCGCGCCGAGCACGGCGATCCGCATGTCGGCGAGCATACGGTAGCCTGACCGTCCCCAGCGTCGACGAGGAGGCGAACGGATGGGCCGGCGCATGTACATCGCGGGGTCGTGGACCGACGGCGTCGCCACCGAGACGATCGAGGTGCGGAGTCCGGCCACCGGCGAATCGCTCGGCGAGGTCCCGGTGGCTACGCCCGAAGACGTCGACCGCGCGGCCCGGGCCGCCCGGAAGGGCCAGGAGGCCCTGGAGTCGATGACGGTCTTCGACCGGGCCCGCCTCCTCCACCGGGCCGCCGACCTGATGGAGGAGCGGAAGGAGGACCTCGGCCGCGAGCTGGCGCTGGAACAGGGAAAGCCGCTCCGGACCGAGGCCGTGGCCGAGATCGAGGAGTCCGCCGAGAACTTCCGCATCGCTGCCGAGGACGTCAAGCGCATGACCACCGAGGTGCTCCCGTCCGAGGACCCCAACAAGAAGATGTTCACGTTCCGCAAGCCGAACGGGGTGTACGCGGCGATCAGCCCGTGGAACTTCCCGTTCGTGATCCCCTCGGAGCTGCTGGCGCCGGCGCTCGCCGGGGGCAACGCGGTGATCTTCAAGCCTTCGGAGTACACGCCGCTGATCGGGGCGCGGATGATCGAGATCCTCGAGGAGGCGGAGTTCCCACCGAACGCGATCTCCCTGGTGTTCGGCGAGGCCGCCACGGGCCAGGCGATGGTCACCCACCCCGCCGTCGACGCGATCGCCTTCATCGGGTCGCACGAGACCGGCGAGGCCATCGTCCGCGCCGCGGGCCTGAAGAGGACCCTCATGGAGCTCTCGGGTAACGGCCCGCAGATCGTGCTCGACGACGCCAACCTGGAGGCCGCCGCGTCCCTGGCGGCGTTCGGCGCTACCTACGTCTCGGGCCAGTGCTGCGTGGCCACCGAGCGCGTCCTGGTCCACGAGGCCGTGCACGACGAGCTGGTCGACCGGCTGGTGAAGGAGGCGCGCGAGGTTCGCCTCGGCGATCCGCTGGCCGAGGAGACCACCATGGGTCCGCTGAACAACCGCCCGGTCGCCGAGAAGGTGGACCGCCACCTCGAGGACGCCCGGGACCGCGGCGCCCCGGTCCTGGTTGGCGGGGGGCGGGCCGAGGGCTTCCCCACCGACCTGTACTACGACCTCACTGTTATCGACCGAGTGCCCACCGACTCGCTGCTGTTTCGCGACGAGTCGTTCGGGCCGGTCCTGCCCGTGACGACCTTCGCCGACGACGAGGAGGCCATCCGCCTGGCGAACGACTCGCACCTCGGCCTCCAGGCCGCCGTGTTCACCTCGAGCCTCAGGCGGGCGTTCACGTTCATCGACCGGCTCCGCGCCGGCAACATCGTGGTCAACGACACCACCGACTACTGGGAGGCACTGGAGCCGTTCGGCGGGGCCTCCGGGACCCGCACCGGCTGGGGTCGGGTCGGCGGGAAGTGGGGCCTGATGGACATGACGGACCTGCGGACCGCGGTGGTCGACTACCGCAACACCGCCGACTGACGGCGTATCCTCCCCGAGATGGCCAGGATCCTGGTGGCCGAGGACGACCCTCGGATCGTCTCGCTGGTCCGTCAGCGGCTCACCATCGAGGGGTTCCAGGTGCTCGAGGCCGGCGATCCCCAGGAGGCCTGGCGGACCTTGATCGAGGACGGCGCCGACGCGGCCCTGATCGACCTGTCGCTCCGGAACGAGGCCGACGGGTGGCGCCTGATCGGGACCGTGCGGGACGACGGCCGGTTCGCCCGGCTGCCGATCGTGGTGGTCACGGCCACCCCGAGGGCGGAGGTAGAGGAGAAGGCCACGTCGCTGAACTGCACCTTCCTGTCGAAGCCGTTCGAGCCCGACGAACTCGTGGCCAGCATCCGGGGCGCCATGGGCGCGGCCCTGCAGAAGGTCGGCGTGACGATCCTCCTGGCCGCCCTGAAGATCGAGGGCACGGTCCACCTCACCTCGGAGCTCTCCCGGTTCTCCGACGCCTGGGAGATCCTGATGCGCGACGACCGCTCGTTCATCCCGGTCACGGGCGTGACGGTCTCGATGCCGGACGGCTCGAACCCGTCCACGGTGCCGTTCCTCCAGGTCAAGAAGGCCGACATCCTGGCCGTGTACCCGGCCGACGCCTGACCTGGCGCCCGCCGGCGCCTCCCGCTAGGCTTGGTGACCCAAATCGACAGGGGGTGACCGGTGGGCTCCGCCTTCGACGCAGTGCGCGGCTTCTACGAGGAGGCCGCGGAGCGCCTCGGCCTCGAGCTCTCGCTCCGAGAGGCGCTGGCCACGCCGGCCCGCGAGATCGCCGTCCAGCTCCGGGTCCCGACCGACCACGGGGGCTTCCGGGTGTTCCGAGGCTGGCGGGTCCAGTACAACAACGCCCGCGGGCCGTTCAAGGGGGGGATCCGGTTCCACCAGGAAGTGTCGGTCGACGAGATCCGGACGTTCGCCGCCCTGATGACGTGGAAGACCGCGCTGATGAACATCCCGTTCGGGGGCGCGAAGGGCGGAGTGCGGGTCGACCCGAAGATCCTGTCCGAGGCAGAGCTAGAGCGGCTGTCCCGCGCCTACATGCGGGCCATCGCCGACGCCATCGGGCCTCAGGTCGATATCCCCGCGCCGGACGTGAACACGACGCCGCAGATCATGGGCTGGATGGCCGACGAGTACTCGAGGAAGTTCGGCCCGAACCCGGCGGTGATCACCGGCAAGCCACTGGTGCTGGGGGGCTCGCTGGGACGCGATGCGGCGACGGGCCGGGGATCGGCCATCTGCCTGGAGCGGCTGGTGAAGGCCAGGGGCTGGTCGCGGGAGGAGACCCCGGTGGCCATCGAAGGATACGGGAACGCCGGGTCCTGGTTGGCGATCATCCTCGAGGAGCTCGGCTACCCGATCGTGGCCGTGTCTGACAGCAGGGGCGCGGTGTTCTCCGCGGACGGCCTGCCGGCCAGGGACGTGCTGGCCCACAAGCGGGAGACCGGGAGCGTCATCGACTTCCCCGGCGCCGACACGCTTCCATGCGAGCACATCTTCTCGCTCGACTGCGCGGTGCTCGTCCTGGCCGCGCTGGAAGAATCGGTCGACGAGGGGAACGCCGATCGGGTGAAGGCGCAGGTCATCCTGGAGACCGCGAACTACCCGGTCACGCCCGAGGCCGACCGGACCCTGGCCGAGCGGGGGGTCACGGTGGTGCCCGACATCTTGGCCTCCGGTGGCGGGGTGGCCGTCTCCTACCTCGAATGGGTCCAGGACCTCCAGCGGGAGCAGTGGGCGGAGGACCGGGTCAACGACCGGCTGACCGAGCTGATGGGCGCGGCCACCGACCAGGTCATGACCCGCGCCGAGAGCGAGGCTCTCACGTTCCGCGAGGCCGCCTACGTGATCGGGGTGGGCCGGGTGGCCGAGGCCGAGGTCGCCCGCGGATTCCGGTAGGGCGCGCCGGGAGGGATTCGAACCCCCGACCCGCGGCTTAGAAGGCCGCCGCTCTGTCCGCTGAGCTACCGGCGCTCGTCAGCGAACATTGTACGGCCGATCGGTCGACCGGCCCTCTTGACGAGGCCAGCTGGGACGCTCGATAGTGCCCCAACGGGAAAGGGCCTCCATGGGCATGTTCGCGCCGATCACCTGGTCCGGTCGGGCCTACAAGTGGCTGTACGCCACTGCGATCTTCGAGCTTGTCCTCGCCGCGGTGTTCCTCGTTATCGGGCTGAATAACGACATCATTCGCGGCCCCTTCACGCTGACCGCGGCGATCCTCGGCGTGACCGGGATCGGGCTGTTCCTGTGGGGCCGGCGGTGGGCCAGGGGCTACAAGGAAGCCCAGCGCCTGAGGATGTCCGGTGTGCCGGGCCAGGCCACCATCCTCGGGATGCGGCAAACCGGGGTGTATCTCAACGAGCAGCCTCAGATCGAGCTGAACCTCCAAGTGCAGAGCGAGATGCACGGCCCCTACCAGGTGACGGTGCGCGAGTACGTGCCGCTGATGCTTCTCGCGACGCTCGGCTCGGGGAGGCCACTCCCGGTGAAGGTGGACCCGGCCGACCCGCAGAAGCTCGTGATCGAGTGGGAGAACGCGATGTCCGGCGGGATGGCCGGGGTCGGAGCGGCGATGACGCCCCCGGCGAGCGCCGATAGCACCCAGTACGACCCCGAGGCGCGGAAGGCCGAGAAGGAGCGGCTGCTTGCGACCGGTGTGGCAGGGAAAGCCACGGTCACCTCGGCCCGGGCCACCGGTGGGACCGACTCGGAGGGTCGCCCCGTGTACGACCTGATGCTGACGATCGAGATCCCCGGCAGGCCGCCGATGCAGGGGCCCGCGCGCACCGGGGTCCCGCCGGAACGGATCTCTCAACTGGAGGCGGGGGACACGGTGGCCATCAAGTCGGACCCGGCGAACCCGACCTCGATGACGATCGACTGGGACAACTCCTAGCGCGGAGCGGGTGAGGGGTATGAACCGGATTGTGGGTGAACCGAGGGACCAAGCGTGCCGTAGTACTAGTGAATCGGCGAGGAGGAGGAGACCGATGCGACGGATCGCCGTCTT
>CALAEC010000074.1 GCA_937890785.1 uncultured Actinomycetes bacterium | reverse complement strand
CGAGACCCGGACCTAGGGGTCGGGTTCTCGCGGGCGGGTAGCATCGCGCCGTGCGTCTGGTCAGGGGCGCGGTGCTCGTGGTGCTGGCGGCCGCGTGCGCCGGCCGGGACGAGGGTCCGGGGGCCGCGCCGTCGCTGCCCCCGCCGGAGCGGTTGGTCCGCCCCGGTGCCACCCCGGTCGATACGGTGGTTGCCGACCTCGACGGCGACCGGGCCGACGAGGTCACGATCTCGTCCGTCTCCGGCGAGGTGGACGACCTCGGGATCGCCACGCCTTTCGTCGAGGTCTTCGACGTCCGTGACGGCCGGTGGACCAGAGTGTTCGACGCCACGGGTTCGGCGCCTCCCGGCGCTGGCGCGCCGGCTGCGATGCTCTCGGCCGGCGCCGAGTTCGTCGGCCAGTCCGTCGACTCCCTGGCGGCCGTTGACTTCGCCGGGGACGGCCGACCGGAGCTCGTGGTGGGGATCCTCACCTTCGGGGCGACGGCCGGGCCGCTCGAGCTGTGGATCGTGTCGATGGGTGACGACGGGACCCTGGCGACCGTGCTCTATCGCGTCACCGAACGGGGCGGGCTGATCGGCATCGAGACGGACCGACTCCGCGTGGAGTACGGGGTCTACCGGAAGCACGATCCGGGGTGTTGCCCGAGCCGGTTCGCCGTGGAGACGATCGGATGGAACTCCGCCGCGGGGCGTGTCGAGGTGCTCGACCGTCGAGTCACGAGGGCACCATGACCGGCCGGGGCGAACTGCTGGCGTGGTTCGCGGGGCGCCGCCGCGCGTATCCCTGGCGCGGCACGGGCGATCCCTATCGGGTCCTGGTCAGCGAGGTGATGCTGCAGCAGACCCAGGCCGCCCGGGTCGCGCCGGCATACCGATCGTTCGTGCGGCGGTTCCCCACGATCCGGTCCCTGGCCCGGGCGCCTCGCTCGGACGTGGTCCGGGCGTGGGGAACGCTCGGCTACAACCGCCGAGCGGTGGCCCTGTCCGAGGCGGCCCGCGTGATCGTCCGGGACCACCGCGGTCGGGTGCCCGCCGAACCGGAGACGCTCGCCCGGCTCCCCGGAGTGGGGCCGTACACGGCGGCCGCGGTCGCCTCGCTCGGCCACAGGGTGCCGGTTGCGGCGATCGACACGAACGTGCGTCGCGTGGTCGGTCGGGCCCGTCTCGGCCGGGACGACGCGCCCCCGACCGACGTCGAGGCGGCGGCCATGGCCTGGCTGGATCGAGCGGATCCTGCGTCCTGGAGCCAGGCGCTGATGGATCTCGGTCGGGAGGTGTGCCGGCCGGTTCCGCGGTGTGGGGCGTGCCCGCTGGCGGCGGCCTGTCGGTTCCGAGCCGAGGGAGCCACGCCGCAGCGAGGGTCTCGCCGCCAGGGTCGCTTCGAGGGCTCGTTCCGGCAGCTCCGCGGCGCCGTGATCCGCGAGTTGCGCGGGACCGAGGCCACAACGCTGCGGACCCTGGCGACGCGCCTGGGCCGTGGCCTCGATGAGGTCACCGCGGCGGTGGCGCGGCTCTCGGCCGAGGGGCTGGTCCGCGCCGGTCCTGCCGCCCTGGCCGGCCGCCCCGGTGGCCGGGTGCGCCTGGCCCCGTAGCGTCGTCGCCGGTCCGTCATACGATGGCCGGACATGGGCGACGCCTCCTCGAGTCTCGGCGATCTTGCTGGAACGTGGTTCCGGAAGACGTTCGGCGACCCGACCCCGGCTCAGGAGCTGGCCTGGCCGGCGCTGGCCGAGGGCGAGTCGGCGCTGGTGGTGGCGCCGACCGGCTCGGGGAAGACCCTGGCCGCGTTCCTGGTGTTCCTCGATCGCCTGGCCCGGCGGCCTCGGGAGCGGGCCGGCGTTCGGGTCCTCTACGTCACGCCGCTGAAGGCCCTGGGGAACGACATCCACCGCAACCTCGAGGTGCCGCTGGCCGGGATGGAGGAGATCGCCGGGCGGCTCGGTCGCCCCGGACCGGACATCTCGATGGGGATCCGGACCGGCGACACGCCCCAGCGCGACCGGGAGCGGCTGGTTCGCAGGCCGCCCGACGTCCTGATCACCACCCCCGAGTCGCTGTACCTGATGCTCACGTCCGAGCGGGCCGCGTCGACCTTGGCCGGCGTCGAGGCGGTGATCGTCGACGAGGTCCACTCGCTGGCCCCGAACAAACGGGGCGCACACCTGGCCGTGTCGTTGGAGCGGCTGGCGTGGCTCACCGGGCGGCCGTTCCAGCGGGTCGGGCTCTCGGCCACCGTCACGCCGGCCGACCGGGTGGCCGCGTGGCTCGGTGGCCGCGAGCGCGGGACGCCCAGGCCGATGCGGGTGCTCGACTCCGGAGGCCGGAAGGAGATCGACCTCACGGTGGAGGCTCCCGTGGTGGACTTCCGGGACCTGCCCGGCGAGAGCGTGTGGCCGAGCGTGTGGGACGAGCTCCACGACCTCGTCCGCGGCCACCGCTCGACGCTGATCTTCGTGAACAACCGGGGGCTGGCCGAACGCACCGCCAGGCAGATCAACGAGCGGGCCGGCGAGGTCCTGTGCCGGGTCCACCACGGCAGCGTCTCGAGGGAGAAGCGGTTCGAGGTCGAGGAGCAGCTGAAGCGCGGCGAGCTCCCGGGCCTGGTGGCCACGTCCTCGCTGGAGCTCGGGATCGACATCGGGGCCATCGACCTCGTCGTGCAGATCGAGAGCCCCAAGAGCGTGACGACCGGCCTGCAGCGGGTCGGCCGGGCCGGGCACCTCGTCGGCGAGGTGGCCACGGGACGGATCGTCCCGAAGTACCGCCCCGACCTCGTCGACGCCGCCGCGGTGGCCAGGGGGATGCTCCGCCGGGAGGTCGAGACCACCGAGATCCCCGAGGGTTGCCTCGACGTGCTGGCTCAGCACCTGGCCAGCGCCGCCAGCTCCGGCGAATGGACGGCGCCCGCCCTGTACGACCTGGTGAGGGGCGCCCACCCCTTCCGCGATCTCGACCGCACGCGGTTCGAGGCGGTCCTGGCGATGCTGTCGGGTCGGTATCCGGCGGCCCGGTTCGGCGAGCTTCGGCCCAGGCTGGTGTGGAACCGGGAGTCCGGCGAGGTCCGGCCCCGCCCGGGCACCCGCATGCTGGCGGTGACGAACGCCGGGACGATCCCCGACCGCGGCTACTACCGCGTGATCCACGCGGGGACCGGGGTCCGGCTCGGCGAGCTCGACGAGGAGTTCGTGTTCGAGGCCCGGCCGGGCGACTCCTTCGTCCTCGGCTCGTCGGTCTGGCGGATCGAGCGGATCGACCGCGACGAGATCGTCGTGCACGAGGCGCCCGGCGCCATGCCGTCGATCCCGTTCTGGCACGGCGAGCAGCCGGGCCGCCCGTACGAGACCGGGGTGAAGGTCGGCGAGTTCCTCCGGGACGCGGCGGAGCGGCTCGAGGACGCCGAGGGGTTCGCGGCGTGGGCCCGCGAGGAGTGCGCGTTGGGGGAGCGGGCCGCGGCGAACCTCCACGCCTTCCTGTCGGAGCAGCGCGAGGCCGCGGGAGAGCTGCCGTCGGACCGGGCCGTGATGATCGAGGAGTTCGACGACGAGCTCGGCGACCGTCGGGTCGTCGTGCACTCCCCGTTCGGGGCCCGGGTGCACCACGCGTGGACGCTGGTGGTGCGGGCCCGGATCCGCGACGCCGAGAACCTCGACGTCGAGGCGGCCGCCGTCGACGACGGCTTCATGCTTCGCTTCCCCGGCCGGGACTCGCCGGTGCCGATCGAGCTGATCGCCGACCTCCCCGAGGATGAGGAGCTCGACGATCTCCTCCTCCGCGAGCTCCAGATCTCGCCCCTGTTCGGGGTGCTGTTCCGCGAGTGCGCGGCCCGGGCCCTGCTCCTGCCGCGACGCGGCCCGAACCAGCGGACCCCGCTGTGGCTCCAGCGGATCCGAGCCCAGGACCTGATGCAGCTGGTGAAGCGGTACGGCGAGTTCCCGATCCTGCTGGAGGCGTACCGGGAGGCCTGGGACGACCTGCTGCGGGTGCGCGACTTCCGGAAGGTCGCCGACGGGATCCGGTCCGGGGAGATCGCGGTGCGCCGGATCGCGTCCGACATCCCCACCCCGTTCGCCATGCACTTCCTGTTCGACTACAACATGGCCTTCCAGTACGTCGGCGACTACCCGAGGGCCGAGTGGCGGAGCCAGCTTCTGGCCGTCGACCGAGACCTGCTGGCCCGGGTGGTCCGACCCGACGCGCTCCGGGAGCTCCTCGACGATCGGGCCATCGAGCGGGTGGAACGCCTTCTCCAGCGGATCGACGATCGGTCCCGGCCGCGGGGCCCAGACGAGCTCGCCGACGCCCTCGACGCGCTCGGCGACCTGTCGGAGCGCGAGCTCTCGGTCCGATGTGGGCCCCGGTGGCGGGAGTGGATCGAGGCGCTGGAGGCCGACGGACGGGCCGTCCGGATCGAGGTGGCCGGGGAGGATCGGTGGGTCGCGGTCGAGCACGTCGAGGACTACCGGGGCATGGCCGGGGGAGACCTCGATGCCGCCGGACGGGTGGTGCGCCGGCACCTCGCCGGGCGGGGGCCGGTCACCGAGGAGGAGGTGGCCGGGCGGATCGGGCTCGACACGGCCGACGCGGCGGCCATCCTCCTGGACCTCCGGGCCACCGGCGAGGTCGCCGCCGGCGAGTTCCGGCCGGCCGGCTCGGGGCGTGAGTGGGTCGACACCGACAACCTCCGGAGGATCCACCGCGAGACGCTCCAGATCCTCCGGCAGGAGGTCGAGCCGGTCGATCCCGAGCGGTACGCCGACTTCCTGGCCGAGCGGAGCCTGGCCCCGGTGCCGGCCACGGACGCCGCGGCCGAGGCGGTGCTGGAGCGGCTGGCCGGCCTCCCGGTCCCGGCGGCCTCGCTGGTCCCCGAGGTGCTGGCCCCGCGGTTCCGCGAGGGAGACACCTCCGCCGCCGAGCGGCTGGCCGGGTCGGGGGCCTTCCTGTGGCAGGGCCTGCCGGGGAAGCGCGTGGCCCTGATCCCCCGGGAGGATGCCGCCCGGCTCCTCCGGCCGCAGGCCCCGGCGCGAGGTGGCGCCGCCGTGGTCGAGGAGGTGCTCAGGGGCCGCGGCGCCTCGTTCCTCAGCGAGGTGGCCTCGGCGGCAGACGTCCCCGAGAGCGAGGCGCTCACCGCGCTGTTCGAGCTGGTCTGGGCCGGCCGGGTCACCAACGACGCGCTGGCCGGGATCCAGGAGCCCCCGAGGCGCCGACGAGGAAGACGCGGTGGACCCCGGATGCCGCTGTACGGCCGGTGGAGCGTCCTCCCCGAGCCCGACGAGGACCCCACGGTCCGAGCCGAGGCGTGGGCCCAGCGGCTGCTGGAGTCCTACGGGGTGGTGGCCCGGGAGACCGCCTCGGCGGCCGAGGTCCCGGTCCCCTGGCCGCTGCTCGTCGACGCCCTGGTGACCATGGAGGCCCAGGGTCGGGCCCGGCGGGGGTACTTCGTCCGGGGCCTCTCGGGGGTGCAGTTCGCGGTCCCGTCCGCGGTCGATCGTCTCCGGCGGCCCGCCTCGGGCCCGCTCCGGACCGTGGCCGCATCCGACCCGGCCAACGCGGTGGGGCCGATCGTTCCGCCGGCCGCCGACGTCCCCGTCCGGATCGCCCGGGTGCCCGGGTCGTGGCTCGTCCTGGCCGGGGGTCGGCCGGTCCTGGCGGTGGAGGGCCGGGGCCGTCGGGTGACCCCGCTGGCCGGGGAAGGCCTCGACGACGCCGTGGCCGCGCTGGCCGACCTGGCGACCCGGTGGCCGCGGGGGCGCGCGGCCGTGGAGCGGTGGGGCGACGAGCCCGTCATCGGAAGTCGTGGCGAGGCGCTCCTTCGGGCGGCTGGGTTCGCCGCGGGCCCGCGGCGGATGACCTACCGCGCCCCCGTGCGCTGACCCGACGAGCCGGTCTCGGCCAACGCCTCGACCTCGGCACGCGCCCCGAGCCCCGCGCGGGCCCCGACGGCCCGGCAGGCCAGGGCCCCCGCGGCGCAGGCGATCCGTACTCCCCGCTCCGGTTGCATGCCCTCGAGCATCGACCAGGCCAGGGCCGCCACGAAGGCGTCCCCCGCTCCGGTGGTGTCGGCCACCTCGACGACGAACCCGGGCTGCCGGAGGACCGGTCGTCCCGGGCGATGCACCTCGGCCCCGTCGGCGCCCCGGGTGATGACCACGGTCGCGGGGGTCGCGCCGGGGAGGCCGAGAGCTTCGGCCTCGAGCTCGTTGGCGATCACCGCGGCGCACCGGTCCAGGAGGCCACCCGGGAGCGGCCGCGCCGGGGCCGGGTTCAGGATGAACGGCCAGCCGCGGGCCCCTGAGATCTCCGCGGCCGCGGCAACCGCGCCGTCGGGGATCTCGAGGTTCGCCACCACGACCGCCCGCTCCGCCTCGACGGTGGCCAGCGCGTCCCGGACATGGCCTCCGGTCAGCTCCGCGTTGGCGCCCGGGGCCACCGCGATCACGTTCCGCCCAGCGTGGTCGACCAGGATCGCCGCCACGCCGGTCGGGGCCTCCGTGGTTCCGAGCGTGCCGACGTCCACGCCGGCGTCGGTCAGGTCGCCACGGGCCTCCTCCCCGAGGTCGTCGCTGCCCACGAGTCCCACGAACCGGGTCCGAGCCCCGAGCCGCGCCGCCGCCGCGGCCGCGTTGCCGCCCTTCCCGCCGGGGGCGCGCCGGAACGTGCCGCCGGTCACGGTCTCACCCGCCTGAGGTAGATGGTCGATCCGCACGACCAGGTCGACGTTGACCGAGCCGACCACGATGACCTCGCCCGCGGTCACACCGGGTACCGGCCGAACAGCCGGGTGCACAGGAACTCCAGGAAGCGCTCGCCGTCGGCGTCCAGGGCGACGGCGGCGTTCGGCTCGCCCCACGGCTCGGGGATGTGCCAGAAGTCGGCCACGGTGGCGCCGGCCGTCAGCTCGCCCCCGGTCTCCACCGACACCCATAGGTCCTCGGTGCTGACCAGCGACCCGTCGATGGCCGCTCCAACGGCCAGCGGGTCGTGCAGCGCGAACCCGTCGATCCCGTAGTACTTCCGGTACACGCCGCTGACGAAGCTGCCGAGCCGTCCCACGGCCCGCTCGACCGGCACTTCAGACTCGGCCAGCCTCGCGGCGGCCTCGCCGGGGAAGATGGCCCGCATGGTGGCGTCGAGCGGCACCAGCGTGACGGGCACGCCGGACCGAAGGACGATCGCCGCGGCCTCGGGATCGGCGTAGATGTTGAACTCCGCCGCGGGCGTCACGTTGCCCTCTCGCCGGATCGCCCCGCCCATGGCCACGATCCGCTCGAGCCGCTCGGTCAGGCCCGGTGTGGCCAGGATCGCCGTGGCCACGTTCGTCAGCGGCCCCAGGGCGATCAGCGTGGTCGGCTCCTCGCCCTCGTCGAGCGATCGAGCGATGAAGGCGGCGGCGTCGGCGGCGAACGGATGGGCGTCGTCCGGCGGAGGGAACAGGCCGCCGAGCCCGTCCGGCCCGTGCACCGCCTCGGCGTGACGGGCCTGACGGACCAGGGGCGCCGCGGCCCCGGTCACGACCGGGACGTCCCGTCGTCCGGCGAGGTCGAGCACCTTGAGCGCGTTCAGGGTGCACGCCTCGACCGGCACGTTCCCGTGGACCACGGTGATCCCGGCCACGTCGAGCTCCGGCGACGCCAGCGCGAGCAGGATGGCGATGGCGTCGTCGATGCCCGGGTCGGTGTCGATCAGGACGCGCATGTCAGAGATGGGCCGCGATCCGCCCGGCCAGGGTTGCGTTGCCCTCCAGGAGCGCCAGGTTCGCCTCCAGGCTCCGCCCCTCAGTCTCCTCGGCCAGGCAGGCGAGCAGGGTCGGTGTCAGTCGCTTCCCGGTGACCCCTCGGGCACGGTCCGTGCACCGCCGCACCGCCGACGCCACCAGGTCCGCCGGGAGGGCCGCCTCCGCGGGGCACGGGTTGCACACCACCAGGGCGGAGGCCACGCCGAGCTCCCGCCGGGCCCGGACGGCGGCTGCGACCTCCTTCGGGTCGTCGGCCCGGTGCTCCAGCGGAAGGTCGACCTCCCGGACCACGAAGAAGGGCAGGCGGTCCGTGCCGAATCCCAGGATCCCAACCCCCAGTTCCTCCAGGCGCTCCATCGTGGCCTTCGGGTCCAGGATGGCCTTCGGACCCGAGCAGACCACCGTGATGGGAGCCCGGGAGAGCTCCATGAGGTCGGCCGACACGTCGCCGGAACGCGGGTGGACACCGCCGATGCCGCCGGTGGCCAGAACTTCGATCGACATCCGATGCGCCACCCACGCCGCTGCCGACACGGTCGTGCCCCCGAGGGTCCCCGCCGCCAGCGCGATCGGAAGGTCACGACGGGCCACCTTGGCTGCGCCCCCAGACGTCAGCCGGTCAAGGTCATCCCCGGTGGCTCCGAGGCGAACGAAGCCGGCGTCGGTCCACACCCATGCGGGCTCCGCGCCGGCGGAGCGGACGGCGCTCTCCATCGCCTCCGCGGCCCGACGGTTCCAAGGCGCGGGAAGCCCGTGGCTGAGGACGCTCGTCTCCAGGGCGACCAGCTCCCGCTCCGCGTCGAGGGCCTCGTCGACCGCGGCAGTCATCGCGAACGGCGTCACCGGCGGAGCTCCGGCCAGGAAGAGGAGCTGGCCGCCACCGCGGCTCCAGCGGCACAGCTCCGTCTGACGGCATCGTCGAGTGAGGCCCCCCGGGTCAGCGCCGCCAGGAACACGCCGTCGAACGCGTCGCCGGCGCCGGTGGGGTCGGCCTCCTCGACCGGTTCGACCGGGAACCGCTGCACGCCGTCGGCGGTCCCCACGACCACGCCCTCGGGGCCCAGCTTCACCGCGACCACAGCGAAGCGCTCAGCGAGCTTGGCCGCTGCGGTCTCGTGATCTGGGCCCGCCAGCGTCTCGGCCTCCTTCCCGTTGAGGAGGAGCATCGTGGCCGGTTCGGTGGCCTCGAGGAACCGTCCGGGACCGAGATCTCGCAGCAGCGGCCACGACGCGGCATCGACAGCAACGTGCTCGGCGCGCGCCCGTTCGAGCGCCGCGCGGCCGGCGGCTTCGGATCCGGGGTGGAACAGGAGGTACCCCGAGACCAGCACGGCGCCCGCCTCGAGCACGTCGGGGAGGTCGTCGGGGGACAGTCGGGCGTTGGCCCCGCGGTCGGCGACCATCGAGCGTTCCCACGCCTCCCGGGCCACCATCACCGCGCCCGTGCGGACCTCGTGGTCGATCGCCAGCGCCGCCTCGACGCTCCGCTCCTCGACGGCCTCACGCAGCAATCGGCCGGCCAGGTCGGCGCCGACGCGGCCGTGCAGGCGCACCCGGGCGCCCTCCGCCGCCGCCCACACCGCGGCGTTGCTGGCCGAGCCGCCGGGGCGGATCAGCACCTCGCCGTGGACATCGCCTCCGCGGGCCAGCTCCTCGGCGTCGACGGCGACGTCGAGCATCACGTCGCCGACCGTGATCACGTCCGGCCGCACGGGTGACACGCCGGGAGTGTGGCACGGGCGCGGTTGCCCCGCTCGGCGGGGATGGTCAGGATGGAGCGGCTCATGTCCACTTCCCCGATCTCCGAAGGGCTGACCGGCTCGAAGATCCTCGTCACCGGCGTGACGGGTTTCGTCGGGCAGGCTGTGCTCGAGCGGCTCCTCGCCGATGTGCCCGACGCGGGCCTGGTGCTCCTGGTCCGTGCCCAGGGCGGGCTGTCCGGGCGGGACCGTGTTGAGTCGCTGCTGGCCGGGCCGGTCTTCAACACGCTGCGCGATCGGGTCGGAGCGCCCGCGTTGCGGAGCCTGCTCGACGAGCGCGTCGAGGTGATCGAGGCCGATGTCGCCGACGGGCCGCCGGCCCTGCCCCCGGACCTCGGCATCGTCTTCCACTGCGCCGCCACCGTGTCGTTCGATCCGCCCATCGACCAGGGGTTCCGCGCGAACGTCGTCGGCACGGTGAACCTGTACCGGGCGATCCGGGAGTCCCTGCCGCACGTGGTCCACGTGTCAACGGCGTACGTCGCCGGCGTGGCTCGGGGGATCGTGGCCGAGGAGCCGCTGCAGCACCAGGTCGACTGGCGGGTCGAGCTCGATGCGGCCGACGAGGCCCGCCGAACCGTGGAGGCCGCCTCCAGGCGGCCGGAGCTGCTCGACGGGTTCCTCCGACGGGCGGCACGCGAGCACAGCAGGGCCGGCCCCCAGACCGTGGCCGACGACGCCGAACGCCGCCGCCGCCGATGGGTGGACCGGCGCCTGGTCGAGTACGGGCGGGCCCGGGCCCAGACACTCGGCTGGCCGGATGTGTACGCGCTGACGAAAGCCCTGGGCGAACGGGTAGCAGAGGAGGCCGCCCGGGACGGCGTTCCGGTCTCGATCGTTCGGCCCTCGATCGTGGAGAGCGCGCTCCGCCACCCCTATCCGGGATGGATCGAGGGCTTCAAGATGGCCGAGCCGATCATCCTGGCCTACGGCCGCGGCAACATCCCCGAGTTCCCCGGCATCCCGGAGGGCATCGTCGACCTCATCCCGGTCGACCTCGTGGTGAACGCGATGCTGGCCGTCGCCGCGACACGTCCGGAGCGCGAGCCCCGCTACTACCACGTGTGCTCGGGAGCGCGGAACCCGCTCCGGTACCGCGAGCTTTTCGAGCACGTCCGCTCCTACTTCCGGGCGAACCCCCTTACTCAGCGCGCCCGCGGGGAGATCCGGGTGCCGGACTGGCGGTTCCCCGGACGGGCCAGCGTCGAGCGGATGATGCGTGCCGGCGAGCGCGCGCTGGGCGCCGCCGACCGCGTGGTCCGTCGCCTGCCGAGGTCGAGCCGGGTCCGGGGGTGGGTGCGCCGCCTCGATCGGGAGCGGGGACGGCTGGACTTCGTCCGGAAGTACGCGGACCTCTACGGCGCGTACACCGAGGCAGAGGTGATCTACACCGACGAGCGGATCGTCGAGCTCTGGGAGTCGCTGTCGGCCGAGGACCGCGAGCGCTTTCCGTTCGACGCCGGGGCCATCGACTGGCGGCACTACATCGAGGAGGTCCATTGCCCGGCGGTCACCCGTACCCTGCGCTTCGAGCGGCCCGCTCGGCCCGAGGCGCGGGTCGAGGTCCGCCCGCGGGAGAACGGCGTGCTGGCGGTGTTCGACCTCGAGGGGACGGTGGTGGCCTCGAACGTCGTCGAGTCGTTCCTGTGGGTCCGCCTGGCCGATCTGGAGCCGGATCGGTGGCCGGCGGCGATCGTCTCGCTGGCCCGGTCGATGCCCCGCTACCTGGCCGCGGAGCGCCGCGATCGGGGCGCGTTCCTACGATCGTTCTACCGCCGCTACGAGGGCGCCTCGCTGGTGTCGCTGCACAGGCTGGTGGACGATGTCGTGGCGCCGTTCATCCTCCGCCGGGTGTCGCCGGGGGCCGTGCGGCGGATCCGGGAGCACCGCGCGGCCGGGCACCGGACCGTGCTCGTCACGGGCGCCCTGGAGCCGTTCGTATCGCCGCTCCGCCCGCTCTTCGACGAGGTCGTGGCGGCGCGGGTCGTCGTCGACGACGACGGCCGGCTGACCGGCTACCTCGAGCGACCGCCCCTGGTCGGCGAGGCCCGGGCTCCCTGGCTCCGGCGGTACGCCGCCAGGCTGGGCGCCGACCTCCAGGCCTCGCACGCCTACGCGGACAGCCACTCGGACCTGCCGCTGCTCACGACTGTGGGAAACCCGGCCGCGGTCAACCCCGACGTGGCTCTCTACCGCGTGGCCCGAAGCCGTGGGTGGCCGGTCGAGGAGTGGCCGCAGGCCGAGGGGACGCCGCGGGTCCTCCTGCCTGCGGGGGCGGCGAGATGACGGTCGCGCTCGAGCTGTTCCGGTCGGTTCCCCGCTACCTGGCCGCCCGGGCCGTCGGCGAGCGCGTGCCCGGGCTGGTGGCCGGTCCACTGGCACCGCTCCGACTGGTGAACCGCGACGAACCGGTGCCGCCGGCCGAGGGCTGGGGCCGGGTGGCGCCGCGCCTGGCCGGGATCTGCGGCTCGGACCTGGCCACGCTGTCGGGCCGCACCTCGTTCTATTTCTCGCCGCTCGTGTCGATGCCGTTCGTCCCCGGGCACGAGGTGGTCGGCGACCTGTTCGACGATGTCGAGGACCTCCCCGCGGGGACCCGGGTGGTCATCGATCCGGTCCTGTCGTGCGCGGCCCGGGGCCTCCCGCCGTGCTCGTCCTGTGCCGAGGGGTCCACCGGCCGGTGCGACCGGGTCACGGTGGGGCACGTCTCCCCGGGCCTCCAGACCGGCTACTGCGCCGACACCGGCGGCGGGTGGAGCGCGATGCTGGTGGCTCACCGCTCTCAGCTCCATCCGGTCCCCGACGCGCTCCCCGACGAGCGGGCCGTGCTGGTGGAGCCGCTGGCCTGCGCCATCCACGCGGCCCTCCGGGGACGGCCGGAGCCCGGCGACACGGTGCTGGTGGTGGGCGCGGGGACGGTGGGGATCCTCACGCTGCTGGCCCTCCGGGAGTTCACCGACGCCGGCTCGATCGTCGTGGTGGCCAAACACCAGGGTCAGCGTGACCTGGCCCGCCGATACGGGGCCACCGAGGTCGTCGGGCCCCGCGAGGCGGTGTCGGCGGTCCGGCGCGGCTCCCGGGCGTTCCGGCTCCAGCCCGAGCGCGGCGGCGCGTTCCTCCTCGGCGGTGTCGACGTGGGCATCGAGTGCGCCGGAACTCGCGGCTCCCTGGACCTCGCCCTCCGCACCACCCGCGCCGGCGGCCGGGTCGTGCTGGCGGGGCTCCCCGTGGCCGGGGCCGACCTGACCCCGGTATGGTTCCGGGAGCTCGAGGTGATGGGTGCGTATGCCTCGGGGATGGAGCGGGTGAACGGCGACCGGCGTTCGGCGTTCGACCTGGCGATGTCGGTGGCCGCCGAGGTCGACCTGGACGGGGTGCTCGGCGCGACGTACCCGCTCGGCAGCTGGCGAGAGGCCATCGACCACGCCATGAGCGCCGGACGGCTGGGTACACCGAAGGTGGCGTTCGACCCGAGGGAGGATTCGTGACCAGGCCGGGCTTCGTGCTCGAGGTGGACGAGCGGACGCCGCCGCTGCTGGTGCATCGCGGCGAGGGCTTCGGCGTCCAGCGGTTCCCGCTCGGCACGCGGGTGGTGTACCCGCCCGACTCGCTCCCGGCGCTCCCGGACGTCCGCGGCTCGATCCGGCACGCGATCATGAACCCGCTGGGCTCGGAGCCGCTGCCCGAGCTCCTCCGCCCGGGGATGCGGCTCACGATCGCGTTCGACGACATCTCGCTGCCCCTGCCGCCGATGAACCCGCCGGACGTGCGGCAGCTGGTGCTGGAGGAGGTCCTCGAGCTGGCGGCCCGCCGCGGCGTCGAGGACGTGGAGCTGCTGGTGGCGAACTCGCTGCACCGCCGGATGACCGGGAAGGAGATCGAAGCCGTCGTTGGGGAGCGGGTGTTCCGCTCGTTCTGGCCGGAGAGCCTCCGGAACTTCGACGCCGAGGATCCCGGTGGACTCACCTACATCGGGCAGACCGACAAGGGCGAGGACGTGGAGATCTCCCGGCGGGCGGCCGAGTCCGACCTCCTCGTGTACGTGAACATCAACCTGGTGGCCATGGACGGCGGCCACAAGTCGGTGCCGGTCGGGCTGGGGTCCTACCGCAGCCTCCGCCACCACCACAACGTGAACACGATGCTCCACTCGCGGTCGTACATGGATCCGCCGTCATCGGCGCTGCACGGCTCGGCCGCGAGGATGGGGCGGCTGCTGGCCGACCACCTCCGGATCTTCACCATCGAGACCACGCTCAACAACGAGACCTTCCCCCGCGAGTTCGGCTTCCTGAACCGGCGCGAGTGGGAGTGGTCGCTGCGGGATCAGGCCGGCTACCTGGCCGCCAAGAAGGCGAACGACGCGGCCCCGGGCCGGATCCGGCGCGAGGTGTTCCGCCGGATCCGCGCGCCGTACGGGGTGACCGGCGTCCACGCCGGCGAGACCGAGGCGGTGCACGAGCAGACGCTGGCGAACGTGCATCGTCAGCAGAAGGTCGAAGTGAGCGGGCAGTCGGACATCATGGTGGTGGGGCTCCCCTACATCTGCCCGTACAACGTCAACTCGATCATGAACCCGATCCTGGTGATGTGCCTGGGGCTCGGCTACTTCTTCAACATGTACGTGGGGCGACCTCTGGTCCGACCCGGGGGTGCCCTGATCCTGTGCCACCCGGTCCCGTGGGAGTTCCACACGGTTCACCACCCCTCGTACGTGGACTTCTTCGAGGAGGTCCTGGCCGAGACCACCGACCCCTCCCAGATCGAATCGAAGTTCGAGGAGCAGTACGCCACCGACCCGTGGTACGTCCACCTGTACCGGAACTCCCACGCGTACCACGGCGTGCATCCGTTCTACATGTGGTACTGGGGGGCGCACGCGCTGGACCACCTCGGCGACGTCATCTTCGTCGGCGGCGACCGGAGGGCCGTGCGCCGGATGGGGTTCCGGGCCGCGTCCACGTTCGCCGACGCGCTGGAGATGGCCCGAGAGCGGGTGGGGTCCAGCCCAACGATCACGTACCTGCACTCCCCCCCGCTGGCCCTGGCCGAGGTGCGGTGATGCCGGCGCTGCTCGACGAGGTGCGCGAGGTGGCTCGCGGCTGGCGGTGGGGTCGCCGGCCGCTGGTCCCGCGCTCCGCCGAGCCGTTCGCGCCGCCGCCGGAGCCGCGTGAGTTCCCCACCGAGTGGGCCCGGACCCCGGCGGGCCGGGTCGCTCGGGCGGCGATCCAGCGCTTCGTCCTTCGGCCGCTGGTGTGGTCTGAGACCGCGCCGCGGGTGCACGGGCTCGATCACCTCGAGGGGCTCCGCGGCCCGGTGGTGTTCGTCTCGAACCACTCCAGCCACCTCGATGCCCCGCTGGTCCTGTGCTCGCTGCCGGAGCGGTGGCGACGGCGGACCGCGGTCGGGGCGGCCGCCGACTACTTCTTCGACGTGTGGTGGCGGGCGGCCGGGACCGCGCTGGTGTTCAACGCGTTCCCGGTGGAGCGGTCCGTCGGCCGGCGGCTCTCCGACACACCGTGGCGGCTTCTGCAGGAAGGGTGGAGCATCGTGGTGTTTCCCGAGGGGACCCGGTCGAGGGACGGCTGGGTGGGCCGATTCCGTCCGGGAGCCGCTCGCCTGTGCATCGGCGCGGGTGTTCCGGCGGTCCCGGTGGCGATCCGGGGATCGTTCGCAGCGATGCCTCGAGGCCGGGGCTGGCCAATGCCGGGCCGCTACCCGGTCGCGGTCCGGTACGGGCCCCCGCTGTTCCCCGAGTCCGACGAGACCGCCGGCTCGTTCATGCGGCGGCTGTCGGACGCGGTGGCCAGGCTGTGGGACGAGGACCGCGGCGACTGGTGGTCGGCCCAGGTCCGTGCCGCCCGCGGAACGACCCCGCCGCCGGCCGGTCCGGAGGGTCCCCGGTGGCTCCGGGTCTGGGAGGCGACCCGGCCGCTCCCGCGGCGGCGGACCCGCCCCAGGGTCTGGTCCTGAACGCCGCCATCCTCCTGCTGGTCCGGCACGGCGTGACCGAGGCCACCGGTAAGCGCCTCTACGGAAGGTCGCCCGGGGTGCACCTGTCGGCGAAGGGGCGGGCCCAGGCCGAAGCGGTGGCGGAGCGGCTGGCGGGGCTGCCGATCCGGGCCGTGTACTCCAGCCCACTGGAGCGCTGCACGGAGACCGCCGCCCCGATCGCCCGGGCCCTGGGCGTCGCGGTTCGGACCGAGGCAGGCTTCGTCGAAACCGACATCGGGGACTGGACCGGCAGGACGTTCCCGCAGATCCGCCGGTCCCGGCTGTGGCACGCCATCCTGCGGGTGCCCTCCTCCAGCAGGTTCCCCGGCGGCGAGTCGCTGGCCGAGGTCCAGGCCCGAACCATTCGGGCGGCCGACGAGGTCGCCTCGCGGCATGGCGGCCAGGCCGTGGTGGTGGTGAGCCACGGCGACCCGATCCGCCTTCTATTGGCGCACTGCGCCGGGCTTCACCTCGACCACTTTCAGCGGCTCGAGGTCGTCCCCGCCTCCGTGTCGGCCGTGGCCATCGGCCAGCATGAGCCGCGCCTCCTTCTGCTCAACGACACCGGCGATCTCTCGGACCTGCTCCCTCGGAGGGCGTCCCGCCGCTGACGGTGGGAGGATAGGCCGGTGATCGAGCTCGATCCGGTCGACCGAATCACCGCGGGGGCGGTCGGCCCACCGGGAGAGCGGGTGTTCTACCTCCAGGGCCGACAGGCCGACCGACTGGTGACGGTGCTCGTCGAGAAGCAGCAGGTCGAGCTGCTCTCCGGGTCGCTCGTGGAGGTCCTCGCTCGGACCGGCAAGGAGACCGGAGAGGGTCCGGGCGAGGAGGAGATGGGCCTCGAGGACCCGGTGCTCCCCGAGTGGCGGGCCGGCCGGCTGTCGATCGGCTACGACGAGGCCCGCGACCTGGTCCTGCTCGAGTGCGAGGAGTACGTCGAGGGCCTCGAGGACGACGAGGAGGAGGATGATGACGAGGAACCGCTCGTCGAGCCGGGCCGGATCCGGTTCTGGGCTTCCCGCGAGCAGGCCCTGGCTCTGGCTCGTCACGGAGCGGAGGTGGCGGCGGCCGGCCGTCCTCGATGCGAGCTGTGCGGCAACCCGATCGGGCCGGAGGGCCACGTGTGTCCGGCGCTGAACGGACATCGTGGAGCTGAGACGTCGTGAGGACCGAAGCCGATGACGCGCGGGTCGTCGAAGCGGGCGAGCTCGAGGTGATCGGGCTGCTGCCGCGGGCGTCGAACTCGACGTTCCTGGCCCGTGCGGCGGACGGCGCCATCCCGGTGGTGTACAAGCCCCGGGCCGGCGAGACGCCGCTGTGGGACTTCCCCGACGGGACGCTGTGCAACCGGGAGGTGGCCGCGTTCGTGCTGGCCCAGGCCCTCGGGTGGCCCAACGTCCCCACGACCGTGCTGCGCGACGGCCCGTACGGGGAGGGGTCGGTGCAGCGGTTCGTGGATGCCGCCCCGGGCGAGCACTACCTGACACTCCGGGAGCGGCGCTTCGACGAGTTCGCCTCGGTGGCGGCGTTCGACGTGGTGGCCGGCAACGGCGATCGCAAGTCGGGGCACTGCCTGCTGGGCCGGGACGGCCGGATCTGGGTCGTGGACCACGGGCTGTGCTTCAACGCTCGGTCCGTCCTTCGCACCGTGATCTGGGACTTCGCCGGCGAGCCGGTGCCGCCGTCCCTGCTCGAGGACGTCAGGCGGGTCGCCGGTGAGCTCCGCCGCGGGCCGCTTCGGGTCCGCCTCCTCGAGCTGCTGAACGAGGGCGAGGTCGACGCGACCGCCGACCGGGCCGACGCGCTCTGCGAGGCCGGGACGTTCCCGCTGCCCGGCCCCGGTCGCTCGGTCCCCTGGCCCGCCGTCTGAGTGGATCGGCTCCGGTTCGCCACCTACCTGGCCCCGAACGTCCTTCCCGTGTACGAGGCCCTGACCGAGGAGGTCGGGCGGCGCCTGGGGATCGACGCCGAGCTCGTGGTGGAGACCTCGTACGACTCGTGCGAGCGCGACGAGCACGAGGTGTGCTTCGTGTGCAGCCTGCCGTACGTGACGTTCGAGCGGCGAGGGATCAGCCCGGCCGTGCCGGTGGCCGCGCCGGTCCTTCTCGGCGAGCGGTACGACGGCCGGCCGATCTACTTCTCGGACGTGATCGTGCCCCGTGACAGCGACGCGCGATCGTTCCTCGACCTCCGAGGCCGGTCGTGGGCGTTCAACGAGCCGCTGTCGCACTCGGGATACGGGATCACCCGGTACCACCTCCTCCGACTGGGTGAGACGAACGGGTTCTTCGGCGACGTGATCGAGGCGGGCTTCCACGAGACCGCCATCCGGATGGTGGCCGACGGCCGGGTCGACGGCTCGGCGATCGACTCCCAGGTCCTGGCAGTGGCGATGCGCGACGATCCCTCCCTGCGGGAGGGGCTTCGGGTCGTCGACGCGCTCGGACCATCGACGATCCAGCCGGTGGCGGTGTCCCGCCGGGTGCCCGAGGCGCTTCGGAACGCCGTGCGAGACACGCTGGTATCGATGGCCGACGATCCTCGTGGACGACGGCGACTGGCGGCCGGGCTGGTGGAGCGGTTCGTGCCGGTCGGTCCGGCGGCCTACGACGACATCAGGATGATGGTCGAGGCCTGCGAGGCCGCCGGCTTCACCGAACTGCGGTAGCTCAGCGGGGCCTTGCCGCGGCCCGGCGGTAGAGCCGCACGGCCAAGGGCACCATCACCACCAGGATCCCCAGCAGCCAGGCCAGCGCCCTCCACTCCGCGCCCTCCGAGATCGACAGGGCACGGGCGGCTTCCGGGCTGAGGCCGAGGATCTGGGTTCGGACGGCGTTGACCACCTGGGTCATCGGCTGGTTCTCCACGAACGCCCGGAGCCAACCGGGCATGTTCGCTGGATTGACGAAGGCGCTGCTGGCGAAGGTGAACGGGAAGAGCCAGATGAACCCGGCCGACTGGGCCACCTCGACGCTACGCACGGCCAGGCCCACGGAGGCGCCCACCCACGAGAACGTGAAGCTGAGGAGCAGGAGGAAGCCGATCGCGCTGATCCACCCGAACAGCGAGCCGTCGGGTCGGAACCCCACTAGCAGCCCGACCGCGATCATCACGCCGACCACGAACATGTTGCGCACCAGATCCGCGATGGTCCGGCCGGTCAGCACGGCGGACGGGGCCATCGGCAGCGACCGGAATCGGTCGATCAACCCCTGCTGCAGGTCGGCGGCCAGCCCGATGCCCGTGGCCACCGACCCGAAGGCCACGGTCTGCACGAAGATCCCGGCCATCAGGAAGTTGATGTAGCTCTCATTTGCTCCCACGATGATCGAGCCGGCGAAGACGTACCGGAACAGGACCACGAACATGATCGGCTGGATCGTGGCGAACACGATCAGCTCGGGGATCCGGGGGATCTGGATCAGGTGCCGCTTCGCCATGACCGCGGCGTGCGTCAACGCTCGCCCCGGCCCGGAGGACCGCATGATGTGCTGGCGGACCCACGGTTCGGCCGGCGCGCTCATCGGGCTCCCTCCGTGGCCGGGGCACGGCCCCCGTCGCCGGCGGCCTCCTCTTCTGTCGGGGCGGCCACCCGGCCGGTCAGGGACAGGAACACGTCGTCGAGGGTGGGACGGTGGAGGCTCAGATCGTCGATGTGGATCCCCGCCCCGTCGAGCTCCCGGACCGCCGCGGCCAGGGCTCGTGCGCCCGCGGTGACCGGGACCGAAGCGTGGCGCCGTTCCGCATCGACCTGAACCTCCGGGCCGCAGTGCGTCCGAAGGACGTCGACGGCCCGGGGGAGGTCCCCCTCGTCGCTGACGGTGACCTCCAGGCGCTCCCCGCCGATCTGGGCCTTGAGCTCGTCGGTGGTCCCCTCGGCGATCACCCGGCCTCGGTCGAGCACGGCGATCCGGTCGGCCAGACGGTCGGCCTCTTCCATGTACTGGGTGGTCAGCAGGATCGTGGCGCCTCCGGCGGCCAGCTCCTCGATGATGTCCCACATCCGTAGGCGGCCTCGCGGGTCCAGGCCGGTGGTCGGCTCGTCGAGGAACAGCACCTCCGGGAAGATGATCAGGCTGGCGGCCAGGTCGAGCCGCCGGCGCATGCCGCCCGAGTACGTCTTGACCACCCGCGACGCGTCGTCGGCCAGGTCGAACTGGGCCAGCAGCTCGTCGGCCCGCCGCCGGGCCACGTCGGTGGGCAGGTTGTACAGGCGGCCGAACATCTCTAGGTTCTCGCGGCCGGTGAGGTACTCGTCGACGGCCGCGTACTGGCCGGTCAGCCCGATCCGGGACCGCAGCTCGTCGGCCCGACGGACGACGTCCAGGCCGGCGACCTCGGCGGTGCCATCGTCGGCGCGCAGGAGCGTGGTGAGGATCTTCACGGCCGTGGTCTTGCCCGCACCGTTGGGGCCGAGAAGCCCGAACACCGTGCCGGCCTTGACGGTCAGATCCACCCCGTCCAGGGCCACCACGTCACCGAACGATTTCCTGAGGCCGTGCGCAACAATGGCCGGGCCGCGCGAGGTCGGGATGTGATCGCTCACGGTGTCCCC
Source organism: uncultured Actinomycetes bacterium (assembly GCA_937890785.1). Classification (GTDB taxonomy): domain Bacteria; phylum Actinomycetota; class UBA4738; order UBA4738; family CALAEC01; genus CALAEC01. The sequence continues at coordinate 141 of CALAEC010000074.1, read as the reverse complement.
TTCCGCCGGCGAACGCCGGTCGGTCCACGGTAGCAGGTGGTCGCTCCGCCGACCGCCGCGTCTACGACTTCGGTCGGTCCTTCAGGCGGTACACGAACCGGAGGGCCTGCCAGTCCTCGTCGATCGAGCACGACTTGTTGT
>CALAEC010000073.1 GCA_937890785.1 uncultured Actinomycetes bacterium | reverse complement strand
CACACCATGCGCACCTCGACGCTGTTCAGCGTGCCGTACTCGAACGACTACTGGCGGTACCTGGCCGAGGCCGCCGGGTCGATGAGCTACGTCGAGCCGGTCCCCCGCCACGACTTCCCCACGCCGGCGTGGGAGTTCGTCGAGCGAACCCCGTTCGGCGTGTGCGCTCAGATCATCCCGTGGAACTTCCCGTACATGATGGCGATCTGGAAGATCGCCCCGGCCATCGCCACCGGTAACACCGTGGTGCTGAAGCCGGCCATGGAGACGCCGGTGACGGCGATGGAGCTGGCCAGGATCATCGCCGAGTCGGACATCCCGCCGGGCGTGGTCAACGTGCTCCCCGGGCCCGGCGTTCCGGTCGGTGAGGCCCTGGTGACCGACGCGCGCGTCGACAAGATCGCGTTCACCGGATCAACCGAGGTCGGCCGGCGGATCATGCAGCTGGCCTCACCGCACGTGACCTACGCCACCCTCGAGCTCGGCGGCAAGAGCCCCTCGATCATCCTCGACGACGCCGACCTCGACATGGCCGTCCCCGGCGCCCTGTGGGCGATGTACCTCCACCAGGGCCAGGTCTGCCAGGCCGGCACGCGGCTGCTGGTGCCGTCCTCGCTATACGACGAGGTCACGGCCCGGGCGGTCGAGCTCGTCGAGGGGATGACGGTCGGCTCGGCCCACGACTTCGAGTCGGATCTCGGGCCGCTCGTGAACGAGACGCAGTTCGGGACGATCGAGCGGTACATCGAGCTCGGGAAGCGGGACGGGGCGAAGCTCCTGACCGGCGGCGAGCGGCTCACCGGCGACGGCCTCGACATGGGCTTCTTCGTTCAGCCGACGATCTTCGGCGAGGTCGATAGCTCGATGAGGATCGCCCAGGAGGAGATCTTCGGCCCGGTCCTCAGCGTGATCCGGTACGAGTCGGTCGACGAGGCCGTGCGGATCGCCAACGACTCGATCTACGGCCTGGCCGCGGGGGTGTGGTCGAGGGACATCCCCCGCGCGCTCGAGGTGGCGCGGCGGCTCCGCGCAGGGACGGTATGGGTCAACGACTACCACCTCATCTCCCCCGCCGCCCCGTTCGGGGGGTTCAAGCAGTCGGGGGTCGGTCGGGAGCAGGGCGAGTGGGGCCTGAAGGGCTACCTGGAGACGAAGGCCGTGCACGTCAGCCAGGCGCCGGCCAAGGACCAGAAGTTCTGGTTCCAGATCTTAGGGCTCTAGGGGTGTCCCTCAGGTTCCTCCAGTACCTCTGACCAGCGGAAATGTCCGGGGACCGGAACCGTAGGACACGTATGTTGAGCGAGAGAGATTAGCAACGGCTTAGCAGATGTGAGCTTAGCTTCTGGCGGGATAGGGGTGGAAGGCGACCGGAGCGATGAGGTGGTGCCGATGCGAGCCAGGACCCTCCTGATAATCGGAGCCACCACAGTCGCCCTGTTCCCGGGTCCGGCGGCGGCTCAGGCCGAGTGCTTCGGGCGGACGGCGACGATCGTGGGAACGGAGGGCAACGACACCCTGGTAGGCACGCCCGGCAACGATGTCATCGTCGGCCTCGGCGGTTCAGACGAGATCAGGGCCCGCGCCGGTCGGGACCGGATTTGCGGTGACGATGGAGACGACGTCATCTCCGCCGGGCCTGGCCAAGACACGGCCGAGGGCCGTGTCGGCTCGGACCACGTCTCCGGCGGAGTCGACAGGGACGACCTGTGGGGTAACGCCGGAGAGGACATCCTGAGGGGTGGCCGCGGGGCGGATTGGTTGTTCGGAGGCACTGGCAAGGACAAGACCGCCGGCGGTGCAGGTCACGACGATTGCAGCGGCGAGCGCTTAGTCAAATGCGAAGATCCTTTCTGAGCAAGCAGAAACCCCCGGGAGAGGAGCCCCGAGATCACCGAGCGTAGAGATCTCGGTTTCTAGGACTCTTTCCCCATCGCCTCGTTGAG
>CALAEC010000072.1 GCA_937890785.1 uncultured Actinomycetes bacterium | reverse complement strand
CAGGAGGATCGCCGCCGCGCCCTGTGGTTCGGCACGCTGTACGCGCTCGGCCACGCCGCGGTCGTCCTCGCACTGGGCGTCCTGGCGATCATTGCCGGCGACCTGCTCCCCGCCGGCTTCGATGAGCTCATGGGGCGTGTGGTCGGGGTGACCCTGCTGCTGCTCGGGGTGTACGTCTTCTACTCCCTTCTCCGGCACGGCCGGGACTTCCGCCTCCGCAGCCGGTGGATGCTGGTGTTCGCCGGGGTGCGACGCGGCGCGCGGTGGGCGAAGGAGCGGATCGGTGGGCGGTCCGTGGCCCTGGCCGAGGCCCCGACGGCGGGGGACGCAGGTCCCGTCGACCCGGCCCTGTGGCACCACGGCCACCACGGCCGGCCCGGTCATCACCACCACGAAGCGCCCGAGCGCGACGAGGCGTTCATGAACTACGGGATCGCCACCTCCGTCGCTGTCGGCATGATCCACGGCGTCGGCGCGGAGACCCCGTCCCAGGTGCTGATCTTCCTGGCCGCGGCCGGAGCCGGTGGGCCGGCGGTGGGAATCGCGGTCCTGGTGGCGTTCATCGTGGGCCTGCTGGTGTCGAACTCGCTGATCACGCTTGGCTCCGCCTTCGGGTTCCTCAGCGCGTCGGGGAACTTCGCGGTCTATGCCACCGTCGGCGTGATCGTGGGACTGTTCAGCCTGGCCCTCGGCGTGCTGTTCGTCCTCGGGCAGGAGTCTGTCCTGCCCGCGTTCTTCGGCGGGTAGCGGCCTCGACCTCGAGGCGGCACCGGGCGCACAGTCCTGAGATGGCGAAGTGGGTGAGGTCGGGCGCGAAGCCACGGTGCCGGCCGATCACCCGCTCCAGCGAGGTCACCTCGTCGGCCGACAGGTCGTCCTCGGCTCCGCACCGCGAGCACGCGAGGTGGACGTGGCGAGGTTCCTCTGTGCGGTGGTACTCGGCGCCGCGCTCGAGGTGAGCGTGCCGGACCACCCCGACGTCCTCGAGCATGGCCAGCGTCCGGTACACGGTCGATGCGTTCACGGCCGGAAGCCGGCGCTGCACGCGGCGGGTCACGTCCTGAGGCGTGATGTGGCCGTCGGTGCGCAGGACCTCGCCGAGGATGGCCTCCCGCTGGGGCGTGATGCGGTACCCGCGCTCGCGGAGCATCGCCACGACGGTCCCGACCCGGTCCACGGCCACCAGGCTACTGCATGGCAGGTGCGGCACGGGCGGGCCGGGCCCGGGTCACGCTCGCGAGGCGAATGTGCGTATGATGCCCCGCGCGGGGAGGTGAGGGGATGGCCAAGAAGAAGGACACGCTCGCGCTGCTGAAGCAGGTGCCGCTGTTCGAGGGACTGTCCCGTCGCGAGCTCGAGCAGATCAAGAAGGTGGCCAAGGAGATCGACTTCGACGAGGGCCACGCCATCGTCGAGGAGGGAGCCACCGGCGTCGGCTTCCACCTGATCCTCGAGGGGGAGGCCCACGTCCTGGTCGGCGGGCGCAAGCGGGCCACGCTCCGGTCCGGCGACTACTTCGGCGAGATGTCCCTCATCGACGGCGGCCCACGCTCCGCGACCGTGAAGACCTCCACGCCGGTCCGGACCATGGCGCTGACGTCGTGGGCCTTCCTCCCGCTCCTGGACAAGACGCCCTCGATCGCCAAGAAGATTCTCCAGGAGATGTCCCGACGGATGCGCAACCTGGAGCGCTCCCTCACGCACTGAGGGTGGCGCGTCCCGGATCCTGAGGAGGTCGTCGTGGGTGAGCTCGTGCGGCTGGAGGTCGAGAACGGGGTGGGCACGATCCGCCTCGACCGCCCACCGATGAACGCCATCGACGAGGCCCTCACCGCCGATCTCCATGCCGCCGCCCTCGAGGCCGGCCGGCGCCACGACGTCGGCGCGGTGGTGCTTTACGGCGGCGAGAAGGTCTTCGCGGCCGGGGCCGACGTGAAGATGATGGCCCCGATGGGCCCGGACGAGGTCCGCCCGATGATCCAGAACCTCCAGGAGGTGTTCAACGCGGTCGAGGACATCCCCAAGGTAGTGATCGCCGCCGTCACCGGCTTCGCGCTCGGCGGCGGTTGCGAGCTCGCCATGTGCGCCGACCTCCGGTTCGCTTCCCCGACCGCGAAGCTGGGCCAGCCGGAGATCACCCTGGGGATCATCCCCGGCGCCGGCGGGACCCAGCGGCTCCCTCGGCTGGTGGGACTGTCCCGGGCCAAGGACTTGATCCTCACCGGGCGCCAGGTCGATGCCGAGGAGGCCCTCCGGATCGGCCTGGTCGACCGGATCGCCGAGGATCCCTACGCCGAGGCGGTCGAGCTGGCTCGGGGCTTCGCCGGCGGCCCCCGGGCCGCCCTCCGGGCCGCCAAGGCCGCCGTGACCTGGGGCTCCCGCGTCGACCTCCGCACGGGCGTGGCCTTCGAGCGGGAGGCCTTCTCCGATCTCTTCACCACGGCGGACCAGAAAGAGGGCATGGCCGCCTTCGTCGAGAAACGGAAGCCCGACTTCACCGGCCGCTGAGCCCGGGAACCTTCTCGCCTGGCGGGGCGTCTCATCGGGGAATGCCGGGACGACCCCCGGCGTTCTGAGCGGTGACCGCCGCCGTCCGCCGGCGGGGAGAGGACAGGGCATGAGCGAGATGCAGGCGGTCCGGGGGGCTCGTCCGCGTGAGCTGCCCCGGCCGAACCGGACCTACCAGCGGGACCGGGTGTGCGCCGCGGAAGGATGCGACACCCGACTGTCGATCTACAACAAGGCCGCCTACTGCTGGACCCACAAGCCCCTGACGTTCCCGGTGACCCGGGGAGCCCGCAGGCGGAAGGCCGCCTGACCCGTCAGCCCCGGGCCAGGCCGTCGGGCGCGATCCGGGCCGCGATCTCCCGGGCTTCCGCGAGCCGGTCCCGATCGACGAAGAGCCGCGGCCCCCACTCGTTCAGGAGCACGTAGGAGAGCGTCCCGGGGTTCTTGACCCACCAGGCGATCCCGGCCTCCTCGAGCGCGCCGGCGATCTCGTTGGCGTGCTCGTGGGTGAACCGGCCGAGGTAGACGGTTCGCTTCGTCACCTCATGCCTCCATGGCCGGTCCACAGCCGGCGGCCAGGAAGACCCGGAGCGCCAGGAACGTCTCGCCGTCGAGAAGGGTCTCCACGCAGGCCTGGGCGCCCGCCTCGAGCGTCGTGATCTCCTCCTCGGAAAGCTCCCGCCACTCGTCGCCGTCCGGGGCCAGGAACGAGGTGGCCCCGGCGGCGAAGCGCTCGATCGGGATGCGGGGGCCCTGCCCGTCCCGCAGCGCCAGCTCGCCTTCGGTGATCGATTCGAGCGTGCCGTCCAGCCACACCACCGGCGGATCCCCGGGCCCCGGCTCGCTCGCGGCGACGGGCGGCGGGGGTTCGCTCGACGCCGCCGGTCGGAGCATCAGCCGGTCCACGCCCACGGCCGCGGCGGCGCCCACCGTCAGGAGGATCAGCCCTCGGAACAGTCGCACCCGACCATTGTCCACCGCGCGGGGACCGCGAGGCGGAATCGGGTAAAAAGAGACCCGCCATCCGACCCCAGAGGTGATGCGTGAACGTCGTGGTGCTGGCGAAGTACATCCCCAACCCCACCGGCACGCCCCAGCTCGGCGAGGACTTCCTGCTGGTCCGCGAGGGTGTCGAGGGTGGCCTGGATCCCGGCGACGAGCCGGCCATCGAGGCGGCCCTCGAGATGACCGAGCAGGCCGGGGGCGAAGTCACCGTGGTGTCGATGGGACCGGCCCCGGCCATGGAGGCGGTTCGCAAGGCGCTGTCGATCGGGGCGCACAAGGGCGTGCTGATCACCGACGACGCCCTCCGCGGCGCGGACTCGCTGGCCACGGCCACCGTGCTCTCGGCGGCGATCCAGCTCCAGGAGTTCGACGTGGTCCTGGCCGCGGTGGAGTCGACGGACGGGTACACCGGGACGCTGCCGCAGGCGCTCGCCGAGTTCCTCGGGGTGCCGGCGCTGACCTTCGCGCGGAAGTTCGAGCTCGGGGAGGGCACCATCCGGATCGAGCGCCAGACCGAGGGCGGGTACCAGGTGGTCGAGTCGCCGCTTCCGGCGCTGATCACCGTGACAGCCGGGGCCACCACGCCGAGGTACCCGACCCTGAAGGGCATCATGGCGGCGAAGCAGAAGCCGGTCGAGCAGCTGGCGCTCTCGGACCTGGGCCTCTCCGCCGATGACGTGAAGCCCACCCAGTCCGTCAGCGGGGTGGAGGACGCCCCGGAGCGGAAGGCCGGCGAGGTGATCGAGGACGACGGCAGCGCGGCCGATCGCGTGGTCGCCTTTCTCAAGGAAGCGAAGGTGATCTGAGTGGCGGGCGTGTGGGTGTACGCGGAGCTGGCCGACGGCGGCCCGGCCACCACGGCCCTGGAGCTGCTGACCAAGGCGCGCGATCTCGGCGAGGAGGTCTCGGCGGTCGCGCTCGGCGCCGGGGCCACCGAGGCCGCCGGCCCGCTCGGGGAGCACGGCGCCGCCCGGGTGTTCGCCGGCGACGACGCCGTCTTCGACGACCACCTGGCCGGGCCTCGGGTGGAGGCGCTCCACCGCCTGGTCCAGGAGCATTCCCCGAGCCTGATCCTGTTCGCCACGAGCTACGACTCTCGCGACGTGGCCGGTCGGCTCCAGGCCCGGACGGCCTCGACGCTGATGAGCAACGCCGCCGACGTCCCGTCGATCGACCGGGCCCGGACGGCGATCTTCGGCGGCTCGAAGCTCGTCGACGTGCGGCTGGCCGGCCCGGAGCCGAGGCTGGTGCTGGTCCGCCCGAAGTCGTTCGAGCCCCAGCCGTCCGGCGGCACCGCCGAGGTGGTACCGGTCCCGGCCGACGTCCCCGACGAGGCCAAGGCCGCCCGGGTGGTGGAACGCCACGAGGAGGAGGCCTCGGGGCCGAAGCTCGAGGACGCTCCCGTGGTGATCGCCGGCGGCCGTGGCCTCCAGGAGGCCGGGAACTTCGAGCTCCTCCAGGAGCTGGCCGGCGCCATCGGCAACGCGGCCGTGGGTGCCACCCGGGCGGTGGTCGACGCCGGGTGGGTGCCGTACAACATGCAGGTCGGGCAGACCGGCGTCACCGTGAAGCCGGACCTGTACATCGCGATCGGCATCAGCGGCGCCACCCAGCACCTCGTGGGGATGCGCGAGTCGAAGCGGATCGTGGCCATCAACAAGGATCCCGACGCCCCGATCTTCCGCGTGGCCGACCTGGGCGTGGTGGGAGACGCGCTGAAGATCCTCCCCGCGGTCGCCGAGAAGATCCGCGCCGGCTAGGGGAGCTCGGCGAAGGCCCGGACCGGGAACGAAGCGCCCCGGACGATCCGCGGCGGGACCGCGAAGAACCGGAAGCCATCGGTCGGCAGTTGCTCCAGGCCCCGAAGGCGCTCGACGATCGGGATGCCGGCCTCGAGCAGGCGGGTGTGGGCCGGCCGGACCGGGTCGGTGGTGTCGTCGACGTTCGACCAGTCCACGCCGACCAGCGCCGCCCCGGCGTCGATGAGCAGGTCCAGGGCGGCGGGCGACAGCCAGGGATCCGGCTCCCAGTACGTGCCGGAGTCCCAGCGGCGGTCCCACCCGCTCCGGAACAGCACGGCCCGCCCGGCCACGTCGTCGCCAGGAAGGGGAAGCTCCACCGGGCCGGGCGCCTCGGATGCGTCGACCACGGCCCCGGGGAGCCCCGCCAGCCGCTCCAGCGGGAGACCGGCGAGGTCCTCGCGGCCGCGGTGGCGGTGGAACGGGGCGTCGACGTACGTCCCGGTGTTGACCGACATGTCAACGCGGCCCAGATAGAACTCGGCCTTCCCCTCGTACCGCGGGCGCGACGCGTCGTGGTCGAGGATCGCCTCGATCCGGGCCTCGGGCAGCACGCCCGGCCACGCCGGCATGCCGTCCTCGAGGGCGAAGCTCAGGTCGACGAAGCGGGAGGCCACGAGTCCGGATGCTACCCTCGATCCATGCCCTCGGTGCTGGTGGCGATGAGCGGCGGCGTCGACTCGTCGGTGGCCGCGTGCCTGCTCCTCGAGCAGGGGTACGAGGTGGTGGGGTCACACCTGAAGCTGGTGCACACCGGTGGGGTCGAGCACGGCTGCTGCGGGCCGGCGGCCGAGGCTGACGCCCGGACCGTGGCCGAGCACGCGGGGTTCCCCTTCGAGGTCGTGGACCTGTCGGCCGAGTTCGAGGAGCGGGTTGTTGCCGAGTACGTCGAAGACCACGAGGCTGGCCGAACCCCCAACCCGTGCGTCCGGTGCAACGAGCGGATCAAGTTTGGCGCCTTCCTCGACCGGGCCGACGACCTCGGCGTGGATCTGGTGGCCACGGGCCATTACGTGCGCACGGACCGAGGAACGGACCGCCGGTGGCGGCTGCGCCGGGGCCTGGACCGGTCCAAGGACCAGTCGTACGTCCTGGCGGGCCTGTCGCAAGTCGCCCTGGCCCGGTCGCGCTTCCCCGTGGGCGAGCAGACGAAGGACGAGACCCGTTCCCACGCCGAGCGGCTGGGACTGCCGGTGGCCGGCAAGCCGGATTCGCAGGACCTGTGCTTCGCTCCGGCCGCCGACGCCGGGGCGTTCATCGAGGCCCGGGCCCCCCACCTGGTGCGCGAGGGCGAGGTGGTCGACCCGGATGGCCGCGTCCTGGGCACCCACATGGGGACGCACCGGTACACGGTGGGGCAGCGGCGAGGTCTCGGGGTCTCCACAGGCTCGCGGGCCTACGTCCTCGAGGTGGATCCGGTCGCCAACCGGGTGGTGGTCGGCTCGGGCGAGCTGCTGGCTCGCCGGGGGCTGATGGCCGAGCGGATGAATTGGGTCGCCGGCAGGCCGGAGGGCCCGTTCGAGGCCGAAGTGAAGATCCGGTACCGCGGGCCTGACGTGCCGGCCGTGGTCGAGCCGATCGGGCCCGTCGCGGCCCGCATCGAGTTCCGCTCCCCCCAGCGGGCCGTCACGCCGGGCCAGGCCGTGGCGGTCTACGACGGAGACGAGGTCGTCGCTGGGGGGACCATCGCCACCCCCATCCGCTGAGGCTGACCAGCCCGTTTGACATCCCAAGACGGGGCGTGGTGAATTCGAGGGCCGACCCCTGAACAAGGAGGAATCCATGCGCCCTTCCCCGTCCCGGTGGCTCCGTCCCCTCGCCGTGGCCGCGGCCCTGGTGATCGTGGCCCCGACGGCGTCCACCGCCTCCCATAACGTGCCCTCGCCGCCCGCCTGTGATGAGAACGACTTCCTGCTGTCGCTGAACGTGTCGGGAACGCTCCAGCACATCATCTGCTCGGGCGACAACCTGGGTGGGTTCGAGTTCCCCGGCATCCCGGACGGGATCGGGATCGCCCCGGGACCGACCGAGGGGACCATCAACGTGTTCGTCAACCACGAGGAGTCGGACGTCCCGTTCCCGGCCACGGGTGTGAACGCGCAGGCCGACTTCCAGGACTCCTCGGTGTCGAAGCTCACGCTCGACGCCGACACCGGCGACCTGATCGAGGCCGAGGTCGCCGTCCCCGCCTCGGCCGGGTTCATGCGGCTGTGCTCCTCGTTCATGGCCGGGCCCGACGAAGGCTTCAGCCGCTACACCTACATGACCGGCGAGGAAACCAACGACGTCGTTGATGTGGAGCCGGGCGCCCCGTACGGGCCCGATCCATCGGTAGCGCCGCAACGGCAGGGCGGCCTGAACCTCCTGCTCGACGCCGAGCCCGATGGTGGTGGCGAGTTCGTCGCGGTGCCGGGACAGGGCCGCCACAACCACGAGAACACCGTTCCCGTCCCGGGCGGCTGGAACCAGCTCGCGCTGCTGTCGACGGACGACACGTTCACCGCAACCACCTCGCAGCTGTACCTCTACCTGGCCAACAGCGAGAACCACCTGTGGCAGGACAAGGGGAGCCTGTGGGCCTTCCAGGCCACGCGCGACGACGGCGTGGCTGTCGACCCCTTCGATCCCTTTAACGGGGCCAACGACTACCTCGACCTGACCGTGGGGGAGGAGTTCGAGGGCCGGTTCATCCGGGTCCCCAGAGAGATCGCGGAGGGGACCACGGCGGAGCGGCCCCAGGACGCACTGGAGAACTGGTCGAACGCGAACAATGTGTTCCAGTTCGTGCGACTGGAGGACCTCGACTACGACCGCTCGAACCCGCGCGTCGTGTACATGACCGACACCGGCGCGACGCAGGTCGTGCCCAATCCGGCCACCGGGCGCATGCACCGTCCCGCCGGGGCCGCGGGTCAGGCCAACAACGGTTCGGTCTTCCGGATGGAGTTCGACTCGAACAACCCGCGGAAGGTGAACAGCTTCACGATCCTGCACGACGCCGACAGCCAGGTCACCAAGGCCGGAGTCGCCAACTTGCGCCAGCCCGACAACATGGGGATCAACGAGGACACCATGATGATCCAGGAGGACGCGTCGGGGCCGCCTGTGAACTCGAGGATCTGGCGGTACGACTTCGACTCGGAGACGTGGGACGTCGTGGCCACGGTCAACGAGAACGACTGGGAATCGAGCGGCATCGTTGACGCCTCGGACTGGCTGTGGGACGGTGCCTGGCTGGTCGATGTGCAGGGCCACGGGAACGACGACTGGGTGGAGTTCGAGAACGAGACGCCCACCCGCCCCTGGCACCTCCGCTTGGAGTCCGGCCAGCTCCTGATCATGACGATCCCCGGAAGCTGATCAGGAGGCAAGGGATGGAGAGCGGCCCCGAGCCGCCCTCCATCGGTCCAGCGCCGTGGCGTACGGTCCCTCGATGCTCGGGTGGGGCAACGCTGTTTTCTCCTTAAGGCTGGCCATGCCGACAAGCAGGGTCCCCGCGATCATGAGGCTGAGCATCGCGCTCAACAGGGACGTGAGTTGTCTCCCTGACGTGGCAAGCGTGTTTGTGGCCGTCTTCCCCAAGACTGCGACGTCAGGGCCGAGCACGGTCGAGGTGTCACCGCCGAGGATCCGCGTCGAGGAATCGGCAGTCTCCACGCTGGTCACCTGAACGGTGTTGACCTTCTCCCCCTCCTCAGGCGCGTAGTCCTCCAGGGTGAAGGAGCAGCTGACGGTGGCCTTCGCCGGCAGCGGATCGCCGATGAGCCCGTCGCACACCGGAACGCCGAACTCCCGGAAGCCGTTCTCGAAGGAATCCCGAAGATCGGTGATCGTCAGCTCGACGTCGCCCGCGTTCGTGATCACCACTCGGAAGCTCACGGCCGCTCCGGCCCTCGGGGCCGCCTCGCTGTCCGAGTGGACCCCGTTCCGGTTGGCGTCGTTCAGCTTGCTCACGACCAGGGGACTGACCAGGTAGGAGGGCTCCAGCTCGGTCCGCCCCCGCAGGTCATGGGCCGACGAGGCCCTGGGGCCGTGCCGACCTCCAGCTTCCACCACCCTCGCTCGTGTTCTGCCCGATCCTCCGCCGGTTCGGGCCGAGCCGCCCTCGGTGGGGTCGGGGTCGGTTT
>CALAEC010000071.1 GCA_937890785.1 uncultured Actinomycetes bacterium | reverse complement strand
AGCTGGGGTCCTCCTGGGTGGAAACCTCCATCGGGCCGAGCAACTGAAGCCGCAGTCGCCGGCCGGGGGACCTCGGCTGGGGTCTCGCCTCGGCGTGAGCCTTCCGGGGTGCCGCGGGGCCTGTCACCGAGGCGATCTCCTTCGCCAGCCGAACCCGGCCGAGCGTGGCCCTCCCACGACGTCGCCGTCCTTCTGGGGGGAAGAGCCATGTTCCCGGACCCCGGCTATCACGAAGGTCTCGATCTCCCCGCCGTCCCCGGGCATCTGTCCGATGGTGCCGCCGTGCCGACCCTTTCCGGTCGATCTCACGAAGTAGAGGTGGCCGGCGCGGGCGAGTCGGTCGAGGCGGCCGTCGGTGGCCTTCTCACCACGGGGGGAGACCGAGCGCATACGCCACCCACCCCAGTAGCACCCCGACGACCATTCCCAGCAGCAACCCCCAGATGAGACGACGCTTGATGGGCCGCCGTGGAGGCGCCGGTGGCCGAGGTCCCTTCTCGGCAACCTCCGGCGCCTCCCCCGGCCCCAGTGACTCCGGAGCGCCCACGTCCATTACTTGCCGGTCGACGACGGATCCCACCACTGAGCAACCCCGGGATCCTGGCTGTGCGCTGCCCACGGCGTGGTGGGGATGAATCGAGCCGACGCGGGAGATGATCCGGCGACCGCATACCCGTGCTCTTCCCTCTCTTGCAGCAAGATCGCTATCCACGCCCGATCCTCGCCCGGACCGGGCTCTGTGGAGGCGGCGGGCGTCACCGTCCCCGAAATGAGCAGAGCGACGAGACACGAGGCGACCACCCCCCTCTTCGCGACGCTCCTCCAAGTCATGACCCCTCCCTTTCCAGAAGCCGGCCACCTTGCCGGCGGTCCCAGCACCTTGGCCGGGCGTGCTCCACAACGTCCCTAGAACCGCTCTACGCGGGCTCTATTCGTTGTTGCGAGATTGAGTCGATGTGGGAAACGAGGTTCCAACAGGCGATACATGCCAATGCTAGGAGTGCTGGTAGTCACTCCTGAAACCGGCGAAGGACAACTCCCCGTCCCACCTGAGCGGAGGTCGGTGCATCGGAGCAGGTAGGCACCCATGGCTCTCCCGCCCCGCAGGGGCGGAGCTCACCAGACCGAGGTCAGCGAGGCTGGCACAGAGTCTCCATCCGGGGCCATTGATCGTCCACGTCATGCTCGGATGTCGCGAGCACAGCCACAACAGCCGCGACGCGCGGTCCAACAAATGAGGCGCGTCATCGGCGCCGAGGCCGCCGGGGATCCAGCGGGGATGGTTCGCCGGTACTCGACGTCGGTCTCACCAAACCGACGATGCCATCTCCTTGTCTCCTGCGACACGCAGGAGGAGATTGACTACTCCTGGGACAGACTCTCGGCCGTGCCCGAAGCGTAGCAGTGCGGCTGGCTCGAGGACCGCTACGGACTTTCCTGGCAGATCGTCCCCGCGGGCGATGGACAAGGTGATCCAGGAGGCAGACTAGGAGACTCTCGAACGCGTGACTGAAGCAAGGTCAAGGTCGTCGTGCCGACCCTTCCGGTGACTTCCCAGCAGCCCTCGGTGGGGAAGTAAACGCCGCTCGCCTGAAAGCCAGTTATCCCGTACCCGGATGGGACGCCCGCCCGCAAAGGAGGAGCGGGTCCATCAAGTCGCCGACCGGTGATGGTCAAGGGGCCGCTCACCTGCTTCCACCACCCCAACTTCCATCCGATCGACCCATCCTCCTCGACGGACGCCGGCGCGGCCACGATCACACCGCGCGCCCCCAACCCACCAACCCAGAGCTTCCCGTCGCCGTACGAGTTTCCCGAGCCGAAGAGTGCATCCTGGGACACCCAGGGGGTGGATCCCAGGGGCCCGGCAGCGGCGCGCCTCGACGCCCATCTCGACCGGCATGCCGGTTGAGGTCTCGACACGCGCCGGCGGTGGGGCTCGCCTGAGCGAACCCCACCGTCGATGCCTTGGACTTCAGTTTCAGGCCACTGGCTGGAAGTAGTTGGCGTCCAGGAACCTCGCCACCTTCCGACCGAGCGTTGCTCCCTGCACGTCTGCGGTGCGGAAGTGGATACCGCTCCACACTCGGGCGTCGATGATCTCCTTGAGCGCGAGCGAGAGACGATCGAAGCTCCGGTTCGCACACGGCGCCGGCAGACACTTGTTGCTGACCGCCGTGAACGGAACCTTGTCCGTGCCGAAGAACGACTGCAGCGCGTGCACGGTCGCTCCGCTGATGCAGGTGTGACCCGCCGGGTGATCAGGGAAGCCGGGTGTTATGAGCGGCGGGCCGGAAACGGGAACCGATGGGTCGAACAGCGGCAGCCAGTTCTGGTCGGCCTCGGTCGCCGGGTTGCCGTCGCTCGCCGCCTCCCGGATCGCGGTGATCGGTCGCCAGAAGCTCCAGTAGGCCTTGTCGTTCCAGCAGCCGATCGAGCCATCGGCCGCTGCCAGGTTCGTCATCGCGAACAGGCGTGCGCTATCGACGACGTCGAGCTCGCGGCTCATCGCCAGCGCGCGATAGACGCGGTTCCAGATCGCAGGCCCGCTGTCCTGCCAGAAGATCGCCGCCGCGGTCTGATCCGCGGTGCGCTTCGTGCTCGTGAGCGAGCCGAGCTCTTTCACCTCGTTGAACTCCTTCGCGTACTTCTCACTCGTGAGCTCGTTCGGGCCGGCGGTCCGCACGGTCGCCTCGAGCGTCGCGAGGTTCTCGAAGAGGAACGGCCGAACGAAGCCAACCCATGGAGCGGGGTCGATCGCGACCGCGTTGAGCGGACCCTGGGGAGGTCCGTTCCGCCACTCCCCGGGATCGGACCCCTGCTGGAACGTGAACGAGCCGCCCCGGCCGTCGCCCATCCGTGCGGTGAGCATGGCCTCAGCCGCCGCGTCGCCGACCTCGACCCCGCCGTCCTCCGCGGGCCCGTCGGGCACGTGAGCCAGCGTCGTGGTGTACGCCGACCGGAGCCCGGGGAGCAGTGTCGGCAAGTTCACCGGCCGGATCACGCCCGCCAGCGCCGGCGTGTTCTCCGGGAAACCGGTGAGAACGCGGAACGCCGCGGCCGCGACCGCCGCATCCTTCGAGTCGGTTGAGTCGGCATCCGGCGAACCGAGATATGGCTGGTAGCCGCCGTCGATCGCGTTCACCGCGTCGTACACAGCGCCCTGCACCATCGCCAAGGTGAGCACGGAGGCGTGCGGCGATTGCCCATCGCCGGCAGGCGGTGCCGCCATGATGGCCGTCGACGCGATGCGGTTCCATTCGACGGCGGCGTTCTCCGTGGTGTGTGTACCTTGCGCCGGCACGGTGAGTACCGCGACGGCGAGCACCAATGCGACCGCGAGCCACACCACTCGCGCCATCAATCGTGGTGCGTGTGCGAACTGCATGACCCCTCCCTTCATCTGAACGCCCGACGCGAACGGCTGCGCGACGGCTCCAAGTCTCCTGAAGCGATGCCCGTTCATCCCTGTCTCCTCTCCCTTCGCGACGCTCCTCCAAGTCATGAGATCAACATCGTTTCTGCGCATCGGACTCCGTCCCTCTCCTTGTGGCTTCTCTCGGGACCCTGGGGCCGTTCGGCTCACGGTGTTACAGCGTCCAGGTACAAGAGCCTCACCGGGCCGTCGATGCCTCGCCCGCATGAGTCCTCCGACACCGTTCCCTCGATCCCCCCGTCCTCGACCCTGGCGTTGCTGAGCACCAGGACATCGCCCTCGGCGCATCCGGCCGCGCCGCCGCTGGTGAACGTGAGGGTTCGACGGCCGATCTCCAGGCTGCCGGCGTCACGCGGAGCCTCGGCCAGCTGCCCCGCGTCATCGAACCGGTATCTCCCAGTCCACTCGACCTGGAGAAGGTGCCCCGTTCCCTCCACCAGCCACAGGCCCTGGAGGTCAATCGAGTCGGTTTCCTCGGAGATGGGGCCGGGAGTTCCCGTGAAGTAGCCGGGCTGGACGTCGGCGGCCGCGGGCGAACTCGGCGAGACCCTGGTGAAGTTGTACGGTTCCCCGATGGGGATGCCGCAGTTGCCCACGGAGTTCCCCCCGTCCACCGTTCCCCGATGCTCGGTCTCCAGGCGGCCTTCGGCCACGATGCCCCCGACCCATGTGAAGACGGCGCCGTTGGCCGCACAGGCTCCGCCGCTGACGGTGAACCGGATCGTGTGTCCCTCGAGCTCGTACGTCCCGGAGGTCCAGGCGTCCTCCGCCGTGCCACCTCCCAAGGAGAACGACCCGTCGGGACCGAACCGGGCCATCATGGGCTCGGGCCACCTGCCCGTCCCCCGATCCTCGAACCAGATCCCCTGGAGTGCTTCCACGGTCAGCGGGGCGCCCACCGCCACACCTTCCCCCGGCTCGCTGGCCGGCTCCACCTCGTTCCTCCCGACTGCCGTGATCGCGATCACAGCGCCAGCGACGACCAGGACGGCCAGCAGCGCGTAGCCGCCCGCTCGCTGCCTCACCACGCGCCGTCGCTGGGTCTGGCTCTGTCGCTCCATCGCCCCGGGATCGGGGCGCACCTTCTGGGTCGCCATGCGGAACACCTCCTGCACGTCAGGCATCCCGCGCTCCTTCCATGCCTCGGAGGGCCCGTCGGCCCTGCGTGGCCAGGGCCCTCACCGTCGATGGACGGACGCGCAGGATGCGCGCCGCCTCCTCGGACGGATACCCGAGGAGGTCCGTGAGCAGGAGAGCGGCCCGCTGGCGTGGGGTGACCTCGAGGAGGAGCCGGCGCACGTCCACCCGCATCTCCGCGTCGAGGAACTCGTCACGTCGCTCCGCGACCGGGAGGACCTTCCGGATGGCCATGGCCGCCCGGCGCCGGCGCATCCGGAACCCGTTCAGGGCTACGCGGAAGAGGTAGCCGACGGGGTCGGAGATCCGGTGGATCTCGCCCCATCGCTCCCACAGCTTCAGGAATGCGTCCTGCATCAGCTCCTCCGCGTCCTGGCGGTTCCCGGTCACGAAGTACAGGGCCTTGTAGAGACGCTCGTGCTCCTCCTCGAAGAAGTCGTCGAAGCGGGCCCATGCCTCGACGGGCTTCGAGGGGAACTCCACCACCTCTCCCTCTGCCTGCACGAACCATGGATGCACGAAGGGGCCTTTCCGCTGAGGCCAGCCTGGCTGATCCCTACCCGGGTTCGTAGTCGAGCATCACGACGCCACCGTCGAACTTCCTGGTTCCCACGAGCCGGAGCCGAAGGAGCCCATCCAGATCGCGGAACATGGGCACGCCGAGGCCCAGGACGGCGGGGACGACCAGGATGCGGTGCAGGTCGACGAGCCCGGCCCGGGTCAGGGAGGAGCGCAGGTCGGGACCGGAGATGAGGAGGAGGTCGTCGCCGGGCTGCCGCTTCAGCTCGTCGATCTCACGTGGGACGTCGTCCTTGATGAGGACGGCCTTCGGGTCGACCTCATCGAGCGTCGTGGCGACAACGACCCTGGCCATGCCGCCGAAGATCCGCGCGAACTCGACCTCGAGCGCTGGCGCCGACGGATTCGCGGCATCGAGGTGGTCCCAGTACTCGACGAACCCCCGGTAGGTGTTCCGTCCGAAGACGATGCCGTCGACCGAGCGGAAGTACTCATTCGCGAAGCCCATGAGCTCGTCGTCGATCGGAACCCAGTCGAGCTCCCCGTCGGCGTCCGCGATGAAGCCGTCGAGCGACATGAACATGTAGGAGACGAGCCGCCTCATACCATCGTTCCCTGGCCGTTCATCCTAGGCTGATAGTCTGCCTGGTCTGCCCGCCGACGGCACGGAGACCAGGAGGGAGGGAGCATCGTGGCCACCAGCGCGCCGGACGTTCAGCCCTTGGCGCCTGCCGCCAGGGCCATGGACCTGCGGAAGGTCTTCGGGGAGGGCCAGGCCGC
>CALAEC010000070.1 GCA_937890785.1 uncultured Actinomycetes bacterium | reverse complement strand
GGCGGCCTGGTGGTGCTCCTCGGCTCCACGGTGGCCTTCGCCCAGGAGATCCGGCTCGGCGGCAAGTTCCGGACCGGCCGCGAGGTGGTGGTGGCCGCCGACGAGACCGTGACCACCGACCTGTACGCCTCCGGCGCCTCGGTCACGATCGAGGGGACCGTCGAGGGGGACGTGGTGGCCTCCGGCGGCAACGTGGATATCAGCGGCAGCGTGGGCGGCGACGTCCTCCTTGGCACGGGCAACGCCGACATCTCCGGCGAGGTGACCGGCGACGCCAGGATCGGGGCCGGGCGGGTCCTGGTCAGTGGGTCCATCGGCGAGGACCTCTCGGTGGGCGCCGGACAGACCACGCTCTCCTCCGCCGGCACCGTTGGCGAGGACTTCCTGTTCGGCACGGGCCAGACCTCGCTCCACGGGGCGGTCGAAGGGAACGTGGTCGGCTCCACCGGGGACTACAACCGGACCGGGACGATCGGCGGCACCGAGGACGTCAACGTGGTCGAGCGGGGGGAGCCCTCCTTCGGCGACCGGGTCCTGTACGCGGTCCAGCGGTTCGTGGCCATCGCGCTGATCGGCCTGCTGCTCCTGTGGCTCGTCCCGCGTGCGGTAGACGGCTCGGCCGAGACCCTCCGCCGGCGGCCCTGGGCCAGCCTCGGCGTGGGGGTCCTGGGGGCGTTCGGGTTCATCGTGCTGATCGTGCTGATCTTCCTGGTGATGATCCTGCTGTCGATCGCCTTCGGCCTGCTCCAGCTCTCGACGCTGCTGGGCGTGACGGTGTTCGGCAGCCTGACCCTCGTCACCGTGGTCACGTTCCTGTTCTGGCTGCTGGTGTTCTTCGGGGCCCAGGCCGTGGTGGGCATGCTCCTGGGCCGCCTGGCCGTGGGCACCGAGGCGTCCCGGCGATGGCTGGCCCTGATCCTGGGGGTCCTGATCGTGGTGGTGCTGATTTCGATCCCCATCGCCGGCATCGTGCTCGGCATCCTCATCGCCCTGTTCGGGCTGGGCGCGGTGATCCTCGAGTTCTGGTCGCGGCGGCGGCGCGAGCCGGAGCCCATGCCGGCCCCGGCGGCGGCGTGATGGTCGCCTACATCCTGGTCCAGACCGACGTGGGCGTGATCGGCGACGTGGCCGGCGAGATCGCCGCGATCAAAGGTGTGATGGAGGCCAACGCGGTCACCGGGCCCTACGACGTCATCGCCAGGGCCGAAGCGAACAGCCTCGACGAGCTCGGCAAGCTGGTGATCCAGAAGATCCAGACGGTATCCGGCGTCAGCCGCACGCTGACCTGCCCGGTCCTGCACGAATAGCGAAGGACCCGCCGCGCTCGGCGACGGGCCCTCCACACCTTCGGTCGTTACGCCACGGGGCGCACGTTCGCGGCCTGCGGGCCCTTGGGGCCCTGGGTCACGTCGAACTCGACCTTCTGGTTCTCCTCGAGGCTCTTGTAGCCCTCGCCCTGGATGGCGCTGAAATGCACGAAGACATCGTCGCCATCCTCACGGGAGATGAAGCCGAACCCCTTGTCGGGGTTGAACCACTTCACGGTTCCGGTGGTCAAAGCAATTCCCTCCTTCCGTGGCCGCTCCCGAACATCTCGGTTCGACGGCCTGCCGGCTGGTTCGCCGGCCGAGGGAACTGCTCGAAGCCGGGTGATGCTGTGCGGTAACGATGCCGAACCCTCAACACCCCAGTATACGGGAGGGGGGTGCTGCCTACCAGGCCGGCTCAGTCGAGGTAGTCGCGGAGCTGCTGCGACCTGGAGGGGTGGCGGAGCTTGGAGAGCGCCTTGGCCTCGATCTGGCGGATCCGCTCCCGGGTCACCCCGAAGGACAGGCCGACCTCCTCGAGCGTCGCCGGCTCCACCCCGAGCATGCCGAACCGCATCTCGATGATGCCCCGCTCCCGATCGCTGAGGGTGTGCAGGACCGCCTCGAGATGCTCCTGGAGCAGGGTCGTACCGGCGGCCTCCGGTGGCGATACGGCGTCGGGGTCCTCGATGAAGTCGCCGAGGGCCAAGTCCTGCTCCTCGCCGACCGGGCTCTCCAGGGAGATGGGGGCCCGGAGCAACAGGATCTCCTCGACCCGCCACGCGGGCAGGTTGACCAGCACGCCGATCTCGCCCGGATCGGGCTCGTGGCCCAGGGACTGGAGGAGCTCCTCCCGGGCCTTGGCCACCTTGTGGACGTGTTCGGTGATGTGGACCGGCAGGCGGATGGTCCGGGACTGGTCGGCCACGGCCCGAGAGATAGCCTGGCGAATCCACCAGGTGGCGTAGGTGGAGAACTTGAAGCCCTTGCGGTAGTCGAACTTCTCCACGGCCCGCATCAGGCCGAGGTTCCCCTCCTGGGCCAGGTCGAGGAACAGCATGCCCCGGCCGAGGAACCGCTTGGCGATCGAGACCACCAGGCGGAGGTTCGACCGGATCAGCGTGGACCGGGCCCGCTCCTCGTCGGCGGCGATGCGGTGGAGGAGCAGGGTGGCGTCGGCCAGGGACCGGGGGCGGTGGGTCCGGGAGACGCTCTCCAGGCCGATCCCCTCGCGGGCGAGCTTGGTGGCGGGGTCGAGCTGGTGGGTGCGGATGCGATCGACGGCCTCGAGGATATGGAGGAACCGGGTCCGGTCGAAGGGGGCGGCCGGGGCGGTGGCGGAGAGGAGGCCGGCGGCGATCTGGCCGGCCTCGATCCGCATGGCCAGGTCGACCTCCTGGGGCGCGGTGAGCAGCGGGACCTTCCCGATCTCCCGGAGGTACATGCGGACGGAGTCGTACGGGGCGCCGGGTGCCCGCCGGGCCTCGGTCCGAGGCACGGCCACGCTGCCGGAAGTCGCGGCGGGTTCGGTGATGTGCGTTCAGTCTTGCACACTTCGGCCCACGGCGAGGTCAGCGTCCAAATTGATGGCACTGCTATCGATCGCCTTCGGCCTTCTCCAGCTCGGACGCTGCTGGGCCTGACGGTTTGGGCAACCGACCCTCGTCGTGATGGCT
>CALAEC010000069.1 GCA_937890785.1 uncultured Actinomycetes bacterium | reverse complement strand
TTCGAGGGGAACTCCACCACCTCTCCCTCTGCCTGCACGAACCATGGATGCACGAGGTGGCCTTTCCGCTGACGCCCCCCGGTGATCGGGCGTTCATCCGAGGCTGATATTCTGCCTGGTCTGCCCGCGCACGGCACGGAGACCAGGAGGGAGGGAGCATCGTGGCCACCAGCGCGCCGGACGTTCAGCCCTTGGCGCCTGCCGCCAGGGCCATGGACCTGCGGAAGGTCTTCGGGGAGGGCCAGGCCGCGGTCGAGGCCCTCCGCGGCATCACCCTCGACCTCGAGGCGGGCCGGTTCACCGCGATCATGGGCCCGTCCGGGTCGGGGAAGTCCACCCTCCTGCACTGCCTGGCCGGCCTCGACCGGCCCACCTCGGGCACGGTCTTCATCGGCGAGGTCGACCTCACCACGCTCGACGACAAACGGCTCACCCTGCTGCGGCGGGATCGAGTCGGCTTCGTCTTCCAGGCCTACAACCTCGTTCCCACGCTCACGGCCGCCGAGAACATCACCCTTCCCCTCGACATCGCTGGCCGGGACGTGGACCGGGCCTGGTTCGACACCGTGATCGACACGGTCGGACTCCGGGACCGGCTCACCCATCGGCCCAGCGAGCTCTCCGGCGGCCAGCAGCAGCGCGTCGCCGGCGCCCGGGCCCTGGTCAGCCGGCCCACGATCGTGTTCGCCGACGAGCCCACCGGCAACCTCGACTCCCGGTCCAGCGCCGAGCTCCTCGAGTTCCTCCGCTCGGCCGTGGACGACCACGGGCAGACCATCGTGATGGTGACCCACGACGCCACCGCGGCCAGCCGCGCCGACCGCGTCGTGTTCCTCGGCGACGGGCTCGTGGTCGACGAGATGCGAAGCCCCACCGCCGAGGGGATCCTCGACCGCCTGA
Organism: uncultured Actinomycetes bacterium; assembly: GCA_937890785.1. Lineage (GTDB taxonomy): Bacteria > Actinomycetota > UBA4738 > UBA4738 > CALAEC01 > CALAEC01. The sequence continues at coordinate 2,476 of CALAEC010000069.1, read as the reverse complement.
AGCTCCTCGAGGCGTAGCGCCGTGTGGCGGGCGACCATCAAGAGCCTCCTGGCCCGGAAGCTCCGCCTGGTCCTCACGGCCCTGGCCGTCGTCCTCGGGGTGGGCTTCGTGGTGGGAACACTGGTGCTGACCGACACGCTGAGCCGGGCGTTCGACCAGGCCTTCGCCACGACCACCGAGGGGACCGACGTGGTGGTACGCGGGGCGTCCGCGTTCGACCCAGGGTTCGCCGATCCGGGGAGCGGCGCTTTCGAGGAGCAGCCGCCGGTCCCCGAGGACCTGCTCGAGGACGTGGCCGCCGTCGACGGCGTGGCCGACGCTGCCGGCGAGGTCACCGGCTATGCCCAGCTGATCGACCCGAACACCGGCGACCCCATCGAGACGATGGGCGCGCCCACGATCGGCCTCTCCTGGAACCCCTCGTCCGGGGGGCTCGAGGTTCGGACCGGCAGCCCCCCCGGTCCCGGCGAGGTCGCCGTGGACGCGGACACGGCCGAGCGGTTCGACCTCCGGATCGGCCAGAGCATCGAGGTGATCTTGGTCGGGCCCACCCAGGAGTTCACGATCTCGGGCACCGTGGGGATCGGTGACCTCGATGGGTTCGGCGGCGGCACCCTCACCGTGTTCGATGTCGGGACGGCTCAGGAGGTCTTCGACCGGGTGGGGGAGTTCGACGCCATCACCGTGGCGGGGGAGGAGGGCGTCGCCGCGGTCGCGCTCCGGGCTCGCATCCAGGAGGTGTTGCCCCGCGGCTACGAGGCCGTCCTGGGCACGGCGGTCGCCGCCGAGACCGCCGATGAGATCGAGGAGGGCCTCGGCTTCTTCCGCACCGGGCTCCTGGTCTTCGCCGGCGTCTCGCTGTTCGTCGGTGCCTTCATCATCTTCAACACGTTCAACATCATCGTCACGCAGCGGATCCGCGAGCTGGGGCTCCTGCGGGCGCTGGGGGCCAGCCGGCGCCAGGTGCAGACTTCGGTCCTCACCGAGGCCGTCGTCATCGGGCTGATCGCCTCGGTGGCCGGGATCGGCGTGGGCATCCTGCTGTCCTTCGGCCTCCGAGCGCTGCTCGATGCGTTCGGCGCCGGCCTGCCCTCCACGCCCGCGGTGATCCTGCCCCGCACCCTGATCGTCGGGGTCCTCATCGGGACGGTGGTCACCGTGGTCGCGGGCGTGGCGCCCGCTCGGAGGGCTTCCCGGGTCTCGCCGATCGAGGCGCTCCGGGAGGGCCAGCTCGGGCCCACCGCCTCGCTGCGCCGGCGGGTCATCGTCGGCGGCGTGGTCACCGTGGTCGGGGCGGCCGCCCTGCTGTACGGGCTGTTCGGCGGGCCGTCCGAGGCCGCGCTGATCGTGGGGCTGGGCGCCGCGTTGACCTTCGTGGGCGTGGCCACCCTGTCCCCGCTGGTGGCCAGGCCGCTGGCGTGGATCCTCGGGGCGCCGCTCCGGGCCCTCGGGTTCGCCGGCCGCCTGGGCAGGGAGAACGCCATGCGCAACCCTCGACGGACCGCGTCGACGGCCGCCGCGCTGATGATCGGCCTGGGCCTGGTGACGTTCGTGGCGGTGTTCGCCGACTCGCTGAAGGCCTCGTCCGAGGCCGCCCTCGACGAGGCGATCCGGTCGGACTTCATCCTCACCAGCGGGGGTTTCGCCCCGCTGAGCCCGCAGGTGACCGAGGACCTGGAGGGCCGGCCGGAGATCGCTGTGGTCTCGCCGACACGGCTCGGCGCGATCCGCGTCGAAGGGGGGACCGACTTCGTGACCGCGGTCGACCCGGCCACGTTCGGTCGGGTGACGAATACCGCGTTCGCGGCCGGCTCTCTCGGATCGCTGGGGGAGCCCGACACGATCGTCGTCCTCGACGACGTGGCCGAGTCCCACGAGTGGTCACTGGGCGACCGGATCGAGGTTCGGTTCGCCCAGACCGGAACGAAGGAGCTCACGGTCGGTGGCCTGTACGAGGACCCGCAGATCCTGGGCAACTACGCCATGTCGTTCGACACGTTCGAGGAGAACTTCGCCCAGCAGCTGGACACCTACGTCCTGGTCAAGCTGGCCGAGGGCGTCTCGCCGGCGGAAGGACGCCGCGTGCTCGAGGGCGCCACGGAGCCGTTTCCCAATGTCCAGGTCCAGGACCAGGCCGGGTTCAAGGAGCAGCAGGAAGACCTGATCGACCAGCTCCTGGCCATGGTGCAGGTCCTCCTCCTGCTGGCCATCGTCATCGCCCTGTTCGGCATCGTGAACACGCTGGGGCTGTCGATCTACGAGCGCGTGCGGGAGCTGGGCCTGCTCCGAGCCGTCGGGATGAGCCGGGGCCAGGTGCGGCGGATGATCCGGTCCGAAGCGGTGATCATCGCCGTCCTCGGCGGGGTCCTCGGCGCCGCCATCGGGATCCTGTTCGGCTGGGCCATGCAGGGCGCGCTGGCTTCGCTGGGGATCGACCGGCTACGGGTGCCGATCGGGACCATCGCGGTGTACCTGG
>CALAEC010000068.1 GCA_937890785.1 uncultured Actinomycetes bacterium | reverse complement strand
GAACCGGAAGGCGTCGCCGCCCCGGCCACACCCATGGCAGTAGTACATGCCCTTGCTGGGGCTGACCCCGAACGACGGCGTCTTCTCCGTGTGGAACGGGCACAGCCCGACGAACCGATCGGCGCCGGCCTTCTTCAGCGCGACGTACTGCTGGACCAGCCGGACCAGGTCGGTCCGCTGCCGGACCAGCTCCTTGTCGTCATCCCGGATCCGCACCTGCTACAGCATCCACCCCTGGGGAAGGAAGAGCCGCTCGTACGTGGTGAGGGCGAACCGATCGGTCATACCCGCGATGTAGTCGGCCACCCGCTCGGCGTCAGCGCCCGGAGCCCGGGCGTACTCCTCCGGAACCTCCTCGGGGTGGCCGAGGTAGTGCTCGAACAGGGCCCGGATCACCCCGATGGCCTTGTCCTGCTCGCGGGCGGCCTCCTCGCGGAGGTACACCCGGTCGAACATGAAGTCGCGGAGGCGGTCGAGCGCTTCATACACGCGCTCGGACATCCGCACGTCGGGACCATCCCCGGTGTTCGCGACGATGTCGGAGACCAGTGTCTCGATCCGCTCGCCGTGGGAACGGCCCAGGACGTCCGCCACCTCCTCGGGCAGGTCCGACTCGGTGATCAGCCCCGCGCGGATGGCGTCGTCGATGTCGTGGTTGACGTAGCCGAGGCGGTCGGCGAACCGAACCACCTTCGCTTCCATCGTGGCCGGCTCCGGCATCGCCCAGGTGTGGTTGACGATGCCGTCGCGGACCTCCCAGGTGAGGTTGAGGCCTCGGCCGTCGCGCTCCAGGTGATCGACCACCCGAAGGCTCTGCTCGCTGTGGCGGAACGGCCGGCCGAGGTACGGCGTCAGCGCCTGCTCGCCGAGGTGGCCGAACGGCGTGTGGCCCAGGTCGTGGCCCAGGGCGATGGCCTCGGTGAGGTCCTCGTTGAGCCGGAGGGCCCGGGCGATGGTCCGGGCGATCTGTGACACCTCGAGGGTGTGGGTCAGCCGCACCCGGTAGTGATCGCCCTCGGGAGCGATGAACACTTGGGTCTTGTGCTTGAGCCGACGGAAGGACTTCGAGTGAACGATCCGGTCTCGGTCGCGCTGGTACGCGGTCCGCATCGGGTGGGGCGGCTCCTCGCGCTCCCGGCCCTTCGAGGCCGCGGAGAGCGAAGCTCGTTCCGAGAGCGTGTCGCGCTCAAGCGCCTCCTGGCGCTCGCGGATCGGGCCCTCTCCCCCCATCGGCGGCGAGTGTAGCACCGGCCTCCTGGACCGCCTTCAGGCGCCGAACACACGGTAGTACAGGTACGCGAACGTCTCCCGGGCGTACCCCCGGAGCCGCGTCGACTGGCTCTGCGCAGCCGACTGCCACGTGGCGGAGACGTAGCCCTCGATGCCGAGGTCGCGGGCCATGCGGCGGAGCCGCAGGTTGTGCCAGGGGTCGGAGACAAGGAACGCGCTGTCGAAGCCGAAGTCGCGCATCTCCACGGCGGCCGCCCGGAGGCTCTCGAAGGTCGTCGACCCCCGGGGCGATGTGTGAAGCGCTTCGGACGGGACCCCTTGGGTGAGGAGATACGCTGCCCCCGCCTCCGCCTCGGTGAACCGGTCACCCTCCTGTCGCGATCCCAGGACCATGATTCGGTCGGCGAAGCCCCGCTCGTAAAGCAGCGCGCTATGGTCGAGCCGGCCTCGAAAGATCGGGGACGGCTCCCCGCCGTACTGCGCCGCGCCGAGCACGAGGATCACGTCGGCGTGGTCGACCTGGCTGGCCTCGTCGGTGTGCGCCGCCCGCCACACAGCCACCCCGCTGGCAACGATCGGAAGGAGGACCAGCGCGAGGAGGACCAGCGCGACCAGGACGCCGCGGCGTCGAGAGCCGCTTGCCACGGTGCCAAATCTAGCACCGGTCAGTCCACCAGCCTGAGGAGGCGGAAGGAACCCAGCAGGAGCGGCGGCCGCCCAAACGCCGTCCCGAGCCTCGCGTCGACCGCCTCCAGCGATCCCCGCTCGCCCACGGCCACCCCGCAGAACCACCACTCGGGCTCGACGCCGAGGGCCTCGGCCAGCCCTTCGTGCGCGTGGATCTTGGCCAGGACCGCCTGGTCCGGACAGAGGTCCACGAGCCGCTCCACGTCGGCGGTCAGCTCCTCGGGATCGGGGGCCACCGCCATCACCGCCACCCATTCGGTGATCGACCAAGCCCGCGTGATCAGTCGCTCGCCCCTGAAGACCGGC
>CALAEC010000067.1 GCA_937890785.1 uncultured Actinomycetes bacterium | reverse complement strand
CAGGTACCGGTCGGTGGCCTCGATGGTCGACCCGGCCACGACCCACTTCGGGTACATCTGCTCGCCGAACTCCAGGACGAACTCGAGGTCGCGTTCCTCCCACACCCGGGGCAGCGCCTCGAAGTACCGGTCGGCGTACGGTGTCAGCGGCTCCTCCTGGCCCGGCTGCTGGAACCCGCGCATGGCGGCCTCCAGCATGGCCTCGGACAGCTCGCGGTCCTCGAGGATGGTCCGCCACGCCTCGGCCTTGGCGTCCTCGCTCGGCCGGGCTGCCCTCGCGGCGATGGCGTGCCGCTGCCCCCGATCCGTGGGGTCGCGCTCGAGCTCCGAGTCGATCAGCGTTTCGGCGTCCTCGGCGCCAACCGCGGCCAGCGACGTCACGGCGTGCCACCGGAGATCGATGTCGACGGCCAGGCCCTCGAACGCCACCGAGCCGTCCAGGAGCCTCCGCACCGTCCCGAGGTGGTCGTCCGACCGCGCCGCGTCGATGAACCCACGGGCCCATGCCAGCTGGTGGTCGCTCCCAGCCTCGGCCTGCTGTAGCTCGCCCAGCGCCGTCGCCGCCAGGGCGACCAGGGCCGCCTTCCGGTTCGCCGGATCCCCGTAGAGCGAGGCGGCCGCGTTCGCCTGGCCCAGGGCCCGCTCCAGGGTGCCGACCTCGGACTCCTTCCGGCCGTGCCGGAGGACCAGCTCGGCGTAGCGCCGCGCCGGGAGCTCGGCGTCCCGGGTCATGTCCCAGCACGCCGTCCAGCACACCGCCCGGGCCAGCGTGCCGTTGATGTCGCCGAGCCGGTCGAGCACGGTACCCAGCGATCGATCGTCGAACCGAACCTTGGCGAAGGTGAGGTCGTCGTCGTTAACCAGGGCCAGCGCCGCGACCGGCTCGCCGGCCAGGTCCCCGACCTCCGTCCGCTCGCCGGTCACGTCGAGCTCGGCCCGAGCCCGCCGGACCAGGCGTCCGTCGCGGTCCTCGTAGAGGCCGACGGCCACGCGGTGCGACCGGAGCGTGGGCCACGCCTCCGGCGTCTCCTGGCGGATCGCGAACGTGGCGTACCGATCGCCGTCCACCGGGGCGACCGGCCGGAGGGTGTTCACGCCTGCGGTCCCGAGCCACTCCTTCGACCACGCGTCGAGGTCGCGGCCCGAGGTCTCCTCGAGCGCCCGAAGGAAGTCGCTGAGCTCGGTGTTCCCGAACGCGTGCCGGGCGAAGTACGCCTTCATCGCCTCGAGCGTCTGCTCCCTTCCCACCCACGCCACCAGCTGCTTCAGGACCGACGCGCCCTTGGCGTACGTGATCCCGTCGAAGTTCAGGTGCACCGCGAGGAGGTCGGGGATATCGGCCACGATCGGGTGGGTGGTGGGCAGCTGGTCCTGCTGGAGGGCCCAGATCTTCTCCGAGTTGGCGAAGACCGTCCACCCCTCCGTGAACTTCGTGGCCTCGGACTGGGACAGCACGCCCATGTACGAGGCGAAGCTCTCGTTGAGCCACAGGTCGTCCCACCACCGCATCGTCACCAGGTCGCCGAACCACATGTGGGCCATCTCGTGGAGGATCGTGCCGGCCCGCGTCTCCCGCTGGGTGCGGGTGACCCGCGACCGGAAGATGTAGTGCTCGTGGAAGGTCACGATCCCGGGGTTCTCCATCGCGCCCGCGGCGAACTCGGGCACCAGCGCCTGGTCGTACTTCTCGAACGGGTACGGGTGACCGAACGCCTCCTCGAACCAGTCGAGGCCCTGCCGGGTCATCTCCAGCCACTCGTCGGCGTCGAGGTGCTGGGCCAGGCTCTGCCTGCAGAACAGGCCGATGTCGATGTTCCGATGGCGCTCCCGGACGGCGTGGAACGGCCCAGCCACGACGGCGGTGATATAGGTCGGCAGCGGGGGCGTCGTCCCGAACGTCCACCGGGCCCGGCCGCCATCGTCGATCGGCGAGCCCTCGGGCCCGTAGTTCGAGACGACCTCCCAGCCGTTCGGCACCGTGGCCGAGAAGCGGAACGTGCCCTTGATGTCGGGCTGGTCGAAGCACGGGAACCACCGGTGGGCGTCGAACGGCTCGGAGTCGGTGTGGACGTACGCGGCGCCATCCACGGGGTCGATGAACCGGTTCAGGCCCTTGCCGGTGTTCGAGTAGGGGCCTTCGGTGACGAGCCGGAGCTCGTTGCGGTCAGCCAGGTCGCGCAGGGGCAGCCGGAGGCCGTCGTGCCCCTCGATCGAACGGCCGTTCATCTCGGCCGAGACCACATCGACGCCCGCGCAGTCGACGAAGGACTCGGCGCCGGGCTCGGGGCAGCGGAACCGGATCGTGGTCTCAGCCCGGAACCGGTCATCGCCGGTCAGGTCGAAGTGGACCTCGTACCCGGGTTCGGCGATGAGGCCGGCTCGGCGGCGGGCCTCGTCGAGGGTCAGGTTGCTCTGGGGCATGCCGGGCGTCAGCCTATCAAGGTGGGCTTGGTCGCGGTCCGCGGTTTCCTCCCGACCGGCCTCGAGCCGTACGATACCGGCCGGGCCGAACGGAGGGTGTTGGCATGACGTTCCAGCGGTTCGCGGGCGGGACTGCGTTCGCCGTGGCGGCGGGCGGCCTGGCCTACTCGATCTCGTTCGTGGTGGCGGTGAAGACCGACTCGCGGGCAGCCGACGCGATCGCCGCGTTGCTCCTTCTGGTGGGAGGGCTCCTCGGGACGGCGGTCCTGGTGGGGTTGTACCAGCGGATCCGGGTGGCCGAGCCGGGCTTCGCGCTGTGGGGGCTGATCCTCGGCGCGATCGGGGTGCTGGGTTCGGCGATCCACGGCGGCTTCGACCTCGCCCTTCAAGTGCACCCGGCGCTCGACACCCCTGGCATCCCGAACGAGGTTGATCCTCGCGGGCTCCTCACGTTCGGCGTCACCGGGCTCGGTCTGCTGGTCCTGTCCTCGGTGATCCGGCGGCCCGGTTCCGGTCTCCCGGTGGCGCTCGGCGGGCTGGGGATAGTGCTCGGCGTGCTGCTGGTGGCGATCTACGTGGCCCGGCTGTTCATCCTCGACACGAACAACCTGTTCCTGCTGGGACTGGCCGGGGTCACCGGCGTGGTGATCCACCCGATCTGGTTCGTGTGGCTGGGCCGGTCGCTCCGGGCCGGAGCAGAGCAGGTATCATCCTCGGCGCCCCGGGGTACGTAGGACCCATCGAAGCCCCGGCCGGAGGCGCAGTGCGTTGAACGTCCTGGTGGTCACGAACGACTTCCCGCCCCGCGTGGGTGGCGTCAACGGCTATGTGGCCGAGCTGATGCGGCGCTTCCCGCGTGGCGACGTCACGGTGTTCGCCCCCGACTGGCCCGCGGCGGCCGACTTCGACGCGACCTATCCCCAGCGGGTGATCCGCTGGCCCGGCCGGGGCCTGTACCCGACCGCGCCGGTCCGGGACCGGGTCGAGGAGCTCGTTCGAGATACGAAGGCCGACGTGATCCTGTTCGGCGCGGCGGCCCCGCTGGCCCTGATGGGCCGGACGATCCAGAAGCGGACCGGCGTCCCGTACGCCACCTTCACCCATGGCGTCGAGGTGTGGGCGGGACAGGTCCCGGTCACGCGGGGGCTCCTCGGCTCGATCACCCGCGGCGCCGTGCTGACGATGGCGGTGTCTGAGTGGGCGATCCAGCAGCTCCGACAGGTGGTCGGTCCGGTGCCGTGGATCGAGCTGCTCCCGCCCGGTGTCGACCGGACGCGGTTCCACCCCGGCGTGCCGGACGCCGAGGTCCGGGAGCGCCACGTCCTCGACGACGACCCGGTGATCTTGTGCGTGGCCCGGCTGACGCTCCGCAAGGGTCAGGACAAGGTGATCCGGGCCATGCCGTGGATCCTCCGGGAGGTGCCCGAGGCGAGGTTCCTGGTGGTGGGCGACGGGCCAGACAGGGAACGGCTGGAGAACCTGGCCTACCGGAAGAAGGTGGCCGACCGGGTGGTGTTCGCCGGCGAGGTGCCATTCGACGTCCTCCCCCAGTACTTCCGGGCCGGCGATGTGTTCGCGATGCCGTGTCGGACCCGGAAGCTCGGGCTCGAGGTGGAGGCGTTCGGCCTGGCCCTGATCGAGGCCTCCGCGGTCGGCCGTCCCGTCGTCGCCGGCGACTCCGGCGGGGCGCCGGAAGCGGTGCTGCACGGCGAGACCGGCCTGGTGGTCGACGGCA
>CALAEC010000066.1 GCA_937890785.1 uncultured Actinomycetes bacterium | reverse complement strand
AGGACAAGGAGGGCCGGCTGATCCTGTCGAAGAAGCGGGCCCAGTACGAGCGGGCCTGGGGCCGGATCGAGGGAATCATGGCCGAGGGCGGCACGATCACGGGTCCGGTGATCGAGGTCGTCAAGGGCGGCCTGATCCTGGACATCGGCCTCCGGGGGTTCCTCCCTGCGTCCCTGGTGGACCTCCGTCGGGTCCGCGACCTCCACCCGTTCGTCGGCCAGGAGCTCGAGGCGAAGATCATCGAGCTCGACCGCAACCGGAACAACGTGGTCCTGTCCCGCAGGGCGTTCCTCGAGGAGTCCCAGAGCGAGGGGCGCAAGAAGTTCCTCCAGTCGCTTCAGAAGGGGGAGCGACGGAAGGGAACCGTCTCCTCGATCGTGAACTTCGGGGCGTTCGTGGACCTCGGCGGGGTGGACGGCCTCGTGCACGTCTCCGAGCTGTCGTGGAGGCACGTGGAGCATCCCAGCGAGGTCGTCTCGGTCGGTCAAGAGGTCGAGGTCGAAGTGCTCGACGTCGACATGGAGCGCGAACGCGTCTCTCTGTCGCTCAAGGCCACCCAGGCCGACCCCTGGAAGGAGTTCGCCGAGCACCACCGCGCCGGCCAGGTCATCGAGGGCGAGATCACCAAGATCGTGCCGTTCGGGGCGTTCGTTCGGGTGGCCGATGGCATCGAGGGGTTGGTCCACATCTCGAAGCTCTCGGAGCAGCACGTGGAGTCGGCCGACCAGGTGGTCCAGGTGGGGGAGCGCCACCGGGTGAAGGTCGAGGACGTCGACGTGGCCCGGCGGCGCGTGTCCCTGTCGATGCGGGGCATCGACGAGAGCGCTCCGGTCGTGGAGATCGAGGCCGAGGTGGCTCCGGAAGCCCCGGAGCCCCCGCAGCCGGCGTCCGAGCCGGAGGCGGCAGAGGAGCCGGAGCCCGAGCCGGAGCCCGAGGGCGAGGACGTCACACCCGAGCCCGCTCCCGCGGAAGAGCCCCCTCCCGAGGACGAGGGCGAGGTCTCGCTCGAGTCGATCGTCGAGGACCTGAAGCGGCGAGAGGGCCGCAGCTAGGCCCCGCCGGCCCGGCATGCTCCTGGTCGGCCTGACCGGCGGCCTCGGGGCCGGCAAATCCACGGTGGCACGGATGCTCCATGATCGTGGCGCGGTCCTGGTGGACGCCGACGAGCTCGCCCGCCGCGCCCTCGAACCGGGCACCTCCGGCTACAAGCAGGTGTGCGACCTCTTCGGTGACGAGGTGCTCACGCCCTCCGGCGAGCTCGACCGCGAGGCCATCGCCGTCGCCGTGTTCGGCGAGCCCGAGCGCCGCCGGGCCCTCGAGTCCATCGTGCACCCCGAGGTGTTCCGCCTCCTGGCCGAGATCGTGGAGGCGCGCCGGGACACTGACGACATCGTCGTGTTCGACGCGCCGCTGATCGTGGAGACGGGGTTCCACGACGCCGTCGATGTGGTCGTGGTGATCACCGCTCCCGAGGAGGAACGGCTGGCCCGGGCCATTCGGGACCGCGGCATGAGTGCCGATGGAGCCCGGGCTCGGATCCGCGCCCAGCTCGGCGATGCCGAGCGCGAGGCCGTGGCCGACGTGGTGATCCGCAACGACGGCACCCTCGCGGACCTCCAGGGGCGGGTCGACGAGCTGTGGGAGCAGCTGCGGGCCCGGGTGGACTGATGGACGTGGAGGCGGTGTTCTTCGACGCGGGTGAGACCCTCCTCTATCCGCATCCGTCGTTCGCCGAGCTGTTCACCGAGGTCCTCCGGATGGAGGGATACCGGGTCGATCCAGCCCGGGTTCAAGAGGTGGTCTCCGCGTCGTCACGCGCGCTGAACGACTTCCTGACGTCCGAGGAAGCCCGGCTGTGGTCCACGTCGCCGGAGCGGTCCCGAGCCATGTGGGACCGCCTGTACCGCTCCTTCATCACCGAGCTGGGGATCACCGAGGACCACGACCGGCTGGTGGACTCGCTGTACCGGAGGTTCCGCGACGTGGCCACGTACCGCCTCCATCCCGACGCGCTCCCGGTGCTTCGCCGCCTCCGCGAGACCGGCTTGACGATCGGCCTGATCTCGAACTTCGAGGACTGGCTGGAGCAGCTCCTCGAGGTCCTTGAGGTTCAGGAGTTCTTCGACGTCACCGTGATCTCGGGGATCGAGGGCGTCGAGAAGCCCGACGCCGAGATCTTCCGGATCGCCCTGGAGCGGGCGGGGGCCGCGGCCGAACGGTCGGTGTACGTCGGGGACAACCCCGTGTTCGACACGGATGCGGCCCGGGCCGTGGGCATGATCCCGGTGCTGATCGACCGTCGGGGGCGCCACCCCGACGCCGAGGCGATCCGGATCACCTCGCTGGAGGACCTCCCCGAGGTGATCGGGCTGTGACCGTAGCTTGCGCCCGATCGGAGCCGGGGATTTGATGGCCCGTATGGGCGAGCGGGGGGTCGGGCACCTCGACGAGGTCCTGGACAACCTCGGTGTGTTCCGGGCGGCGGCGGAGGAGCTGGTCCTGCTGTGCCCGTCCGGGTTCCGGCGGGTTCCGATCTCCCAGGGCAGCGAGTTCTACTTCTCGATCCAGGCCCTGGCGCCCGGCCAGATCGCGTACGCCCACACCCACCCCGACTCCGAGGAATGGACGGTTGTGCTGAGCGGAACGGGCGAGGCCCGGATCCACGGGTCCGTGCCGCTGGGCCCCGGCTCGGTGCTCGGGCGGGCCGCGGCATACCCGCACGGGTTCCGGGCCGGGCCCGAGCCGCTCTATCTCCTGTCGATCCAGGCGCCCCGGCCGACGGCGGATGCCACGACGTGGGACGAGCCGGGGACGACCTCCGACCCGATCGAGTGCTTGGGCGGCGGGCGGTGCCGGCGGTGCCCCCGGTGCGGCGGCCACGCCGCGCTGGTGCGCCGGTTCGAGTGCGAGAACTGCTCGTTCGAGCTCTGACCCTCGCCGTCGGCGCCACGCCGGCAGCGGCTCCGGATCAGCTCCGGGCCGGGTACCCTCGGCCGGTGGCCGCCGAGCGGTTCTTCACGATCGAGGAGGCCGACGCCGAGCTCCCCGCGCTGCGCGAGCGGCTGAGCCGGATCCGGGAGGCCCGGGCCACCATCCTCCGCTCGGCCGAAGTGGTCCGCCGGGCGGCCGGGACGGACGGCGGCGGGGCCGAGGGCGCAGCGTATCTCGAGGCGAACCGGGTGCTCCGCCAGGACGTCGAGGCCCTGGCGGCGGCCGGGATCATCCTCCGCGACCCGGACAGCGGGCTCGTCGACTTCCCCAGCCGGCGGGAGGGCCGAACGGTCTATCTGTGCTGGCAGCTCGGTGAGGACCGGGTGGCTCACTGGCATGACGCCAATACCGGCTTCGCCGGCCGCAGGCCGCTGTAACCGCGTTACCATCGACCCATGCCCCCGTTCCGCGTTGTCTCCGACTTCGAGCCTGCCGGCGACCAGCCCAACGCGATCGACGGGCTGACCGAGGGGCTGCAGGCCGGCGAGGACCGCCTGACGCTCCTGGGCATCACCGGCTCGGGGAAGACGTACACGATCGCCAGGACGATCGAGCGGGTCCAGCGACCGACCCTGGTGATCTCGCCGAACAAGTCGCTGGCCGCCCAGCTGGCCAGTGAGTTCCGGGAGTTCTTCCCCGAGAACGCCGTCGAGTACTTCGTCTCGTACTACGACTACTACCAGCCCGAGGCGTACGTCCCCCAGACCGATCTGTACATCGAGAAGGACGCAACGATCAACGACGAGATCGAGCGCCTCCGCCACTCGGCCACGGCCGCGCTGCTGACGCGCGAGGACGTGATCATCGTGGCCAGTGTGTCCTGTATCTACGGCCTGGGCACGCCCGAGGAGTACATGGGACAGGTCCTCCGGGTGATCAAGGGCGTGCCGCTTGACCGCGACTTCGCCCTGGAGCGGCTCACCGAGATCCAGTACCAGCGGACCACGCAGAACCTGGCACGCGGGAAGTTCCGTTCCCGCGGCGACACCATCGAGATCCACCCCGCGTACGAGGAGACCCTCATCCGGGTGGAGCTGTGGGGGGACCAGGTCGAACGGATCACCAGGATCGACCCGATCACCGGCGAGGTCCTGGAGGAGCTGAACGAGGCGTGGGTGTACCCGGCCACCCACTACGTGGCCTCCCGCGACCGGATGGCCAGGGCCATCGAGGGGATCGAGCGGGAGCTGGCCGATCGGCTCCAGACGCTGGAGTCGCAGAACAAGCTGCTGGAGGCCCAGCGGCTGCGGATGCGCTCGAACCACGACCTCGAGATGCTCCGGGAGCTGGGGTTCTGCTCGGGCATCGAGAACTACTCGCGGCACATCGACGGGCGCCAGCCCGGGGAGCCGTCGTACACGCTCCTCGACTACTTCCCGCCGAACTGGCTCTGCGTGATCGACGAGTCGCACGTGACCGTGCCCCAGATCCACGGGATGTACGAAGGGGACATGACCCGCAAGCGCACGCTCGTCGAGCACGGGTTCCGGCTCCCCAGCGCCGTCGACAACCGGCCCCTGAAGTTCGAGGAGTTCATCGACCGCGTCGACCAGATCGCGTTCATGTCGGCCACCCCGGGACCGTACGAGCTCCAGGTCTCGAAGCGCGTCGTCGAGCAGATCGTCCGGCCCACAGGATTGGTCGACCCGAAGGTGGAGGTTCGACCGACCCGGGGGCAGGTCGACGACCTGATCGAGGAGATCCGGCGCCGGGCCGAGCGCGACGAACGGGTCCTGGTGACGACGCTGACGAAGAAGATGGCCGAGGACCTCACCGACTACCTGATCGAGATGGGGCTTCGGGTCCGGTACCTCCACTCCGAGGTGGACACGATCCAGCGGATCGAGATCCTCCGCGACCTGCGGCTCGGCGAGTTCGACGTGCTGGTCGGCATCAACCTGCTGCGGGAGGGCCTGGACCTGCCCGAGGTCTCCCTGGTGGCCATCCTCGACGCCGACAAGGAGGGGTTCCTCCGCTCCGACACATCGCTGATCCAGACGATCGGCCGGGCCGCCCGGAACGTCGAGGGGACCGTGCTGATGTACGCCGACGAGGTCACCGACTCGATGAAGCGGGCCATCGGGGAGACCCAGCGCCGTCGGAGGATCCAGCTCGAGCACAACCGGGAGCACGGGATCGATCCCCAGACGATCCGGAAGAAGGTCTCGGACATCCTCCTGTCGATCCAGGCCGAGGGCCGCGGCGCCCCCAAGCCGGAGCGGCAGCGCCGCCGGCGACAGCACCCGGAGCTCCCCCGCGAAGAGTTGGGCCGGCTGATCCAGACCCTGGAGGAGGAGATGCACGAGGCCGCCAAGGACCTCCGGTTCGAGTACGCGGCCCGGCTCCGGGACGAGGTCCGGGACCTCCGGAAGGAGCTCGAGGCGCTGAAGGAAGCCGGCGTCGGCTGAAATCCCGATTGCGTTTCCTCCGCGCCTCACCGTAAAGTCCGGGGATTCGACGAAGGGGGGAGCGGATGCGACGAAGCATCAGGATGGGGCTCGTGGCCGGGGTGGCGGCCCTCGTGCTCCTGCCGCAGGCGGCGGCGGCGCAGATCCCGGCGGTGAGCTCGTTCGACTACACGCAGAACATGCACCCGATGGGGCATTCGGCCAGGATTCCCGTCGGCGGACGCTTCAACTCCGACCTGGCGTTCTGGGGGAAGACCGCCTATCAGGGAACCTACGAGGGCTTCCGGATCATCGACATCACCGAGGGGGACAACCCTGTCGAGATCAACAACTACGCCGAGTGCTCCCCGGG
>CALAEC010000065.1 GCA_937890785.1 uncultured Actinomycetes bacterium | reverse complement strand
TCGTCGACGGCGACGCCGGGAACGACCTGCTCGAGGGCGGTGCCGGTGACGACACGGCCAGCTTCTTCGGCGCCCCACCCGTCACCGCCAGCCTGGCGTCGGGATCCGCCACCGGCGATGGAACGGACACGCTGTCCGGCTTCGAGAACCTCGAGGGAGGCGCCCACGGCGACGCCCTGACCGGCCACGGTGGGGCGAACGTGCTGACCGGCCGCGGGGGCCCCGACACCCTGGCGGGTGGGGCCGGGAACGACGACCTCGTCGGCGGGGACGGCAACGACACCGCCAGCTTCGCGGGGTCGGGCGCGCCGGTGTCCGTGAACATCGGGGCCGGCACGGCCACCGGCGAGGGGACGGACTCGCTTGTGGGGATCGAGAACGCCACCGGCGGCCCGGCCGGCGACACCCTGGTCGGGAACGACCAGCCCAACCGGCTCGTCGGGAACGGCGGCAACGACACCATCCTGGGGTTCGGCGGCGCCGACGACCTCCGGGGCTCGGGCGGCGCCGACACGATCGACGGGGGGGCCGGCAAGGACGTGATCGCTGGCGGGGACGGCCGGGACAGCCTCACCGGGAGCAGCGGGAGGGACCGGTTCCTCGAGGGCGAGCAGAAGAGACCGAACGGTGCCGACACGATCACCGGGGGGCCGGGCAGCGACCTGGTGACCTACGGGGGGCGGAAGAACCGGGTGCGGGTGACGATCGGCGCGAAGGCCGGCGACGGGGGGCGCCGAGAGCGTGACCGGGTCGGGGCCGACGTCGAACGGGTCCGGGGGACCAGGCGCGGGGACGTCCTGATCGGCAACGGGCGCAAGAACACACTGATCGGGGGTGCGAGGGACGATGTCCTGAGGGGCCGCGGCGGGCGAGACCGGCTGATCGGCGGCGGCGGAAACGACCGGCTGGACGGGGGGCCGGGCCCTGACGTGTGCCGCGGCGGCGGTGGCAAGGACGTGGTCCGAAACTGCGGGAAGAAGAAGAAGCGGTGATCCGGCGTCCCGGTGGCCCGCTCCGGATCGGCGCGGTTGCGGCGGTGGTGATGGCCCTGGCGGCCGGCCCTGCCCCGAGCGCGGGAGGCCAGGCCGACCCCCGCCCCAACATCCTGCTGATCGTGACCGACGACCAGCGCCCCGGTGAGACCATGGTGGCGCTCAAGAAGACCCGCCGATGGCTTCGACGCACCGGCGTCACGTACTCGAGCGCGTTCGTGACCACACCGCTCTGCTGCCCCTCCCGCGGGTCACTCCTCACGGGTCGGTACGCGCACAACCACGGCATCCAGGACAACCAGCAGCCCTACCGGCTCGATCAGGCGTCGACGATCCAGCGGTACCTCCACGACGCCGGATACCGGACCGCTCTCGTCGGGAAGTTCCTGAACGGGTGGGAACCGACCAGGAACCCTCCCTACTTCGACCGGTGGTCGCTGTTCTCCCCGCTCGAGTTCGCCCACGGATACCGGAACAACCCGTTCAACATCAACGGCGCCATGAAGACGGTGAAGACCTACTCGACCGACTACCTGGCCAAGCGGGCTCGCAGCATCCTGCGCTGGTTCGAGGGCGACGACGCCCGCCCGTGGCTGATGCAGCTGTGGCCGTTCGCGCCGCACGGCCCGTTCGTCCCGGCCAAGAGGTACGCCGACGCCAGGGTGCCCCGGTGGCAGCCGAGCCCGGCGGTCATGGAAGCCGACCGCGCCGACAAGCCCGCGTACGTACAGTCGAAGTTCCGGTCGCTGAAGACCGCGCGCAACATCCGGAAGAGCCAGCTCCGGATGCTGCTGTCGGTCGACGACATGATCGAGGCGATCCGTCAG
Organism: uncultured Actinomycetes bacterium; assembly: GCA_937890785.1. Classification (GTDB taxonomy): domain Bacteria; phylum Actinomycetota; class UBA4738; order UBA4738; family CALAEC01; genus CALAEC01. The sequence continues at coordinate 3,932 of CALAEC010000065.1, read as the reverse complement.
GAGCTCGGCCGGCTGGGGGAGCGGGAGCAGACGCTGGTCGTGTTCACCTCGGACAACGGCTACGTGTGGGGCGAGCACGGATGGATCGACAAGCGGCTCCCGTACACGAACTCGATCCAGGTGCCCCTCCTGATCCGGTGGGCCGGCCACCTTCCGGGGCGCGCCGTCGACTCCCGCCTGGTCACGAACGTCGACCTGGCGGCCACGATCTTCGACGTGGCCGGGGTGACGCCCGGGCATACCCTCGACGGTCGGTCGCTGCTCGACCCGTGGGACCGGGACCGCCTGTTCCTCGAATACTGGTTCAACGGTGAATCCACCATCCCCACCTGGCGCTCGATCCGGACCCGCACCCACCAGTACATCGAGACCTATGCGGAGGGGAGTGGGGCGATCGATTCGAGGGAGTACTACGACCTGGTGAACGACCCCTTCCAGCTGACGAACCTCCTGGGCGACGGTGATCCCCTGAACGACCCACCGCCGGACGAGGTGACGCGGCTGTCCCTCCAGATCGACCGGGATCGTCGATGCCGGGGGACCGCGGGACCGGAGCGGTGTCCGTGAGGCGCTCCCTCGCGGTCCTGATCGTCCTGGCACTCTGGGCGCTGACGCTGGCCCCCGCCTCGGGGCCGCCGGCCTCCGCCCAGCAGGGGGGCCGGCCCAACGTGCTGATCATCCTCACCGACGACCAACGGATCGAGTCGATGGGACCGATGCGCCGAACCAGGGCGCTGTTCAAGCGCGGGGGAACCGAGTTCGTCAACGCGTACGCGACCACGCCCCTGTGCTGCCCGTCTCGGGCCTCGATCCTCACCGGCCGGTACGCCCATAACCACCGAGTTCGAACGAACGCCGACGCCCACGAGCTGGACCCGAAGTCGACGCTCCAGCGGTACCTCGGCGATGCGGGCTACCGCACCGGCATCGTCGGCAAGTACCTGAACAGCTGGACCGGCCGGCCCTCGCTGTTCGAGCGGTGGCACACGTTCGAGAACGTCTCCAAGTACAAGGGCGCCCGGTTCAACTCGAACGGCGTCGTCCACAAGGTCAAGAAGTACTCGACCGACTACATCGGCGACCGGGCCCGCGGGCTGCTCCGCCAATTCGAGGCGACCGACTCGAAGCCGTGGTTCCTGGTGGTGGCCACGTGGGCACCGCACACGCCGGCCCAGGCGGCCAAGCGACACCGGAAGAGCAAGGTGGGGAAGTGGGCCGGGAACCCGGCCGTGTTCGAGGCCGACCGCAGCGACAAGCCGGCGTACGTGCAGGCGAAGAGTGCGGGCTTCAAGGGCGGCCGGAGGCTCCGGGAACGACAGCTCCGAACGCTGAAGGCCGTCGACGAGATGGTGGATCGGGTGTTCGACACGATGGCCTCGCTCGGCGAGGCCGATGACACGTTGGCGTTCTTCCTGTCGGACAACGGGATCATGTGGGCCGAGCACGGGATGAAGTCGAAGACCACCCCGTACGCGCCGGCGACGAAGATCCCGCTCCTGGCCCGGTGGCCGGGCCGACTCCCGCAGAGGGTGGCCGACCCGAGGATCGCCGCCACGATCGATGTCGCGCCCACGGTCCTGCAGGCGGCCGGCATCACCCCCGACCCGGAGTACCCGCTGGACGGCCGCTCGCTCCTGCAACCCTCCACCAGGGAGCGGCTCCTCCTCGAGCTCACCGGCGGCAACAATCAGATCGACGCTCCGACCTGGTCCTCGACCCTGACGCCCTCCTACCAGTACATCGAGTACTACGACGACGTCAGCGGGGAAGTGACGTTCCGCGAGTACTACGACCTCGTGAACGACCCGTACCAGCTCGAGAACCTCCTGGCCGACCCGGACCCCGCGAACGACCCGCCGATCGACGAGCAGGCCAACCTCCGTCTTCGGCTGTCCCGGGACCGCGCCTGCCAGGGAACCGACGGCCTGGTGCCCTGCCCGTAGGCTGACGCGCCTCGGGGTACCCTGGCCCGGATGGCCGGTCAGGACGAGCGCCGGGTCACCGACGCGGGGATCGAGGTGCGGGCCCTGTACACGCCCGATGACCTCGCCGCCCTCGATGCCGAACGGGACATCAGCCTGCCCGGCGAGCCGCCGTTCACCCGCGGCGTGTACCCCTCCATGTACCGGGGTCGGCTGTGGACGATGCGCCAGTACGCGGGCATGGGCTCGGCCGAGGAGACCAACCGGCGGTTCCGGTACCTGCTGGACCACGGGCAGACCGGCCTCTCCGTGGCCTTCGACCTGCCGACGCAGATGGGATTCGACTCGGACCACCCTCGGGCGGAGGGCGAAGTCGGTCGGACGGGGGTGGCCATCGACTCGGTCGAGGACATGGCCCGGCTCCTCGACGGGATCCCGCTCGACCAGGTGACGACCTCGATGACCATCAACGCCACCGCGGCGATCCTCCTGCTGCTGTACGAGCTGGTGGCCGAGGAGCAGGGCGTCTCGCCCGAGCGGCTCGGCGGCACCGTGCAGAACGACATCCTCAAGGAGTACGCGGCCCGCGGGACCTACATCTACCCCCCTGAGCCATCGATGCGCTTGGTCACCGACCTGTTCGCGTACTGCGCGGACCGGATCCCGCGCTGGAACACGATCTCGATCTCCGGCTACCACATGCGCGAGGCCGGAGCCACGGCCGTGCAGGAGGTGGCGTTCACGCTCGCCAACGCCGTCGCCTACGTCCGGGCGGCGATCGACGCGGGGCTCAGCGTCGACGCGTTCGCCCCGAGGCTGTCGTTCTTCTTCGCCTGCCACATGGACTTCTTCGAGGAAGTGGCGAAGTTCCGGGCGGCCCGCCGGATGTGGTCCCGGATCATGACCGAGGAGTTCGGCGCGAGGGATCCACGCTCCGCGATGCTTCGGTTCCACACCCAGACCGGTGGGGCGACGCTCACCGCACAGCAGCCGGAGAACAACATCGTGCGCACGGCCCTGGAGGCGCTGGCCGCGGTGCTCGGCGGGACCCAGTCGCTGCACACGAACTCCTTCGACGAGGCCCTGGCGCTGCCGAGCGAGCGGGCCGCGAAGATCGCGCTGCGGACCCAGCAGGTGATCGCGTTCGAGTCGGGGGTCCCGAACACCGTGGACCCCGTGGGCGGCTCCTACTTCGTCGAGTCCATGACGAACGAGATCGAAGCCCAGGCCCGCGAGTACCTCGAGCGGATCGAGGGCATGGGCGGGGCCGTGGCGGCCATCGAGGCCGGGTGGATCCAGGACGAGATCCACGAGGCGGCGTTCCGCATCCAGCAGGGGATCGAGTCCGGGGAGCGCGTCGTGGTCGGGGTGAACCGGTTCGTCGAGGACCACGAGGAGCCGGTGGAGCTCCACCGGCTCGACGAGGCCGCCGTGCGGGCCCAGGTGGAGCGCCTCCAGGCGCTCCGGGAGCGGCGGGACGGCGGCGCCGTGGAGCGGGCACTCAAGGAGGTCGAGGAGGCCGCCCGGGGCACCGACAACCTGCTGTACCCGATGCGAGAGGCGCTCCGAGCCCGGGCCACGCTGGGTGAGGTCTCCGACGCCCTCCGCCGGGCCTTCGGGGAGCACCGCCCCGAGCGATGAGCGTCGCCATCGTGGGCGGGACCGGTGACGAGGGGTTCGGCCTGGCCGTGCGGCTCGCAGCGGCCGGCGTGTCGGTGACGATCGGGTCTCGGGCGGAGGAGCGGGCCCGCGAGGCGGCCGGGCGCGCTCGCGAAGCGGTGGGCTCCGACGCCCCCCTCGACGGCGCCGAGAACCCCACCGCGGTGGCCGCGGCCGATCTCACGTTCGTGACGGTGCCGTACGGCGGACAGGCCGACCTCTACCGCTCCCTGCGGGAGCACTGGCGCCCGGGCTCGATCGTGTGCGACGCGACCGCCCCGCTGGCCACCGCGGTGGGCGGGCGAGCCTGGCAGGTGCTCCGGCCGTGGCATGGCTCGGCGGCGGAGCAGG
>CALAEC010000064.1 GCA_937890785.1 uncultured Actinomycetes bacterium | reverse complement strand
ACGAGGTCCAGCCCGAGGACGACGCCGACCTGGCGTACGAGCTGGCCAGCGCCCGACTCGAGCGCCTCCGCTCGCTGTCGCCGGACGTGGTCCAACGCCGCCTGTTGAGCTACCTGATCCGACGAGGCTACGAGCCGGTCATCGCCCGCTCGGCGGTGCGCCGAGCCATCGCCGAACAGGAGGTCGGGTGAAGGGGGCCAGCGACCGGTACCTCCGCGACCTCGCCGAGCGGTGGCGGAGATCCGAGGGCGAGCCGCGTCGCGACGCCGTCGACGCCCTGTTCCGGGACCTCCTGGCCGGGCTGGGCCCGTTCAGCCGCGAGGAGATCGACGTGCTGTGCCGGGGCGTGTCGGTGGCGGCCATGGCCACGTTGATGGCCTCGCTTGGGCGTCCGTTCCAGGACCCCGAGGAAATCCTGACGTTCGTCCAGCTTCTGGCGTGCCGGGCCGCGGTCGAGGCCGAGAACGCCCGCCGCGCCTGAACGGCGGACCGTTGCCATCGGCTCACGGGCGTTGTACCTTTGTGAACGAAGAGAGGCCAACGAGACCCTCGAGACGACGGACGGCAACATGACGACGAACGCGACCACGACGACCAGGAGGGGCGGGGGACCCTAGGAGCGGTCCCGAAATCCCGTCGTTCCTCGAGGGTGAGCCGGGCCTCGCTGCCCGGCTCGCGTGATTTCGGGAGGAACGATGGAGATCGCACTCGTCGCCCTGGGCGCGCTGGCGCTCGGTGTGGCGGCAGGATTCGGGATCCGATGGGTTATGGCGGCCCGGGACGTGGCGTCCGCGGAGACCCGGGCCCGCAAGCTGGTCATCGACGCCCAGGCCCAGGCCGAGGAGCAGGTCCGGTCGGCGCTCCTCGAGGTCAAGGAGGAGATCGCGGCGATGCGCCGCGAGGCCGAGGAGGACGTCCGGGCTCGGCGCGAGGAGTCGCGGCGCCGGGAGGCACAGCTCGCCAAGCGCGAGGAGGCCGTCGAGGCCAACGGCGCCGAGGTCGACCGGGCCTCTCGAGCCGTGTCCGAGCAGGGCCAGAAGCTCGACCGGATGCGGGAGGAGCTGGCCCGGGCCCGGGACGAGGAGCGGCGCCATCTCGAACGAGTGGCCCGGATGACGGCCCAGGAGGCCAAGGACGCGCTGATCGCGCAGCTGAAGGACCAGGCCAAGCGCGAGGCCATGGCCACGGTTCGAGAGATCGAGCAGCGCGCCCGCGAGGAGGCGGAGGCGCGGGCTCGCAAGATCGTCACGATCGCCATCCAGCGGGTGGCGTCCGAGCAGACCGCCGAGTCCACGGTGAGCGTGTTCACGCTGCCCAGCGACGACCTGAAAGGCCGCATCATCGGCCGCGAGGGCCGGAACATCCGCGCCTTCGAGGCCCTCACCGGCGTGAACCTGATCATCGACGACACGCCCGAGGCCGTGGTGCTGTCGAGCTTCGACCCCGTCCGCCGCGAGGTGGCCCGGCTCACCCTGGACAAGCTCGTGCAGGACGGCCGGATCCAGCCGGCTCGGATCGAGGAGATGTTCGCGCGATCGTCGAGGGAGGTCGAGGAGCAGGTCAAGCGTTCCGGCGAGTGGGCCATCAGCGAGGTCGGGATCACCGACATCCACCCCGAGATGATCCGGGTGCTGGGGCGGCTCCAGTACCGAACGTCGTACGGGCAGAACGTCCTCAAGCACCTGGTGGAGTCGGCGCACATCGCCGGCGCCATGGCCGCGGAGCTGGGGATCGACCCCGAGCTCCCCAAGCGAGCCGCGCTGATGCACGACATCGGCAAGGCGCTCACCCACGAGGTCGAGGGGTCGCACGCGCTGATCGGCGCGGAGCTGGCTCGCCGGTTGAAGGAGTCGCCGGAGGTGGTACACGCGATCGAGTCGCACCACGGCGAGGTCGAGCAGCGTACGGTCGAGGCGGTACTGGCCCAGGCCGCCGACGCCATCAGCGGCTCCCGGCCCGGCGCCCGGCGGGAGTCGATCGAGTCGTACGTGAAGCGGCTGGAGCGCCTGGAGGAGATCTGCGAGTCCCATCCCGGGGTGGCCAAGGTGTTCGCCATGCAGGCCGGCCGGGAGGTTCGGGTCATGGTCCAGCCCGAAGAGGTCGACGAGCTGGCGGCGCAGGTCATGGCCCGGGACATCGCCAAGCAGGTCGAGGAGGAGCTCCAGTACCCAGGCCAGATCAAGATCACGGTGGTCCGGGAGACGCGCGCCGTCGAGGTGGCGAAGTAACCTGGGGGGCGTGACCGGCCGGTACCTGATCCGCACCTTCGGGTGCCAGATGAACGAGCACGACTCGGAGCGGATCGCCGGGCTCCTCGAGGCCGACGGGCTCGTCCGCACGGAGGAGGCCGAGCGCGCCGAGGTGGTGGTCCTCAATACCTGCGCGGTGCGGCAGAACGCCGACGACCGGCTGTACGGCAACCTGGGCCGGCTCCTTCCAGTGAAGGAGCGGAACCCGAGGATGCGGATCGTGGTGGCCGGGTGCCTGGCCCAGAAGGACCGGGGGCAGATCCAGCGCCGGGCCCCGTGGGTCGACGTCGTGGTCGGCACTCACGCCCTGCCGAACGTCCTCGACCTGCTCCGAGCGGCCGAGCGCGACGGGCCCCAGATGGACGTGCGTGAGTACACGGAGGTGTTCCCGTCGGCGCTCCCAGCGCGACGGGAGGTCCGGCACCACGCCTGGGTCAGCGTGTCGGTCGGCTGCGACAACCGGTGCACGTTCTGCATCGTCCCGCTGGTCCGGGGACCGCAACGGTCCCGGGCCCTCGGCGACGTGCTGGCGGAGGTCCAGGCGCTCGCCGCCGACGGCGTGGTCGAGGTCACCCTGCTCGGCCAGAACGTGAACACGTACGGGCGCGACCTCACCGTGCCGGGCTCGCCGCGGAAGCCGCTGTTCGCCGACCTCCTGCGGGCGGTCGATGACGTCGAGGGGATCCGCCGGATCCGGTTCACCAGCCCACACCCTCACGACTTCACCCCGGACGTGATCGAGGCCATGTCCGAGAGCGTCCACGTGTGCGAGCACATCCACTTCCCGCTCCAGTCCGGCTCCGATCGCGTGCTCCGGCGGATGCGGCGGTCGTACCGTTCAGCCCGCTACCTCGCTTGGCTCGAGCGGATCCGTGCCGCGATCCCGGAGATCAGCGTGACGACCGACATCATCGTGGGCTTCCCGGGGGAGACCGAGGAGGAGTTCCTCGACACGCTGCGGGTGGTCGAGGAGGCTCGGTTCGACGCGGCCTACACGTTCCAGTACTCCCCCCGTGCCGGCACCGAGGCCGCCGGGTACGACGGGCAGGTTCCCAAGCAGGTCGTCCAGGAGCGGTTCGACCGGCTGGTCGAGCTGCAGGAGCGGATCTCGCTGGAGCACAACCTGGCGCTGGAGGCGACTGAGGTCGAGGTGCTGGTCGAGGGCACCGGCCGGAAGGGCGGGGCCCAGGGGCGGACCAGAACGAACAAGGTGGTGAACTTCGCCGGCCCCGCGGAGCCCGGCGAGTTCGTCACGGTGCGGGTCGCCACGGCGCATCCCCACCATCTCGTGGGTGAACGGGTGGCGGCCGCGGTGCCGGGATGAGCGCCGTCCGGACGGCCACTCGCCCCGCCGGGAGCCGGGTCCGGGTTGATGTTCCGCTGGCGCTGGTCGGGCCCACGGCCTCGGGCAAGACCGAGGCCTCCATCCTGTTGGCTCGGCGCCTCGGCGCCGAGGTGCTCCTGATCGACTCGATGACGGTGTACCGAGGCATGGACGTCGGGACGGCCAAGCCGGCCCCGGAGGAGCGGGCCGGCGTGCCGCACCACCTCGTCGACGTGGCGGACCCGGCCGAGCGGTTCTCCGTGGTCCGGTTCCAGGCCCTGGCCCGCGAGGCGCTGGCCGGCATCCGGGAACGGGACCGTCCCGCCCTGCTCGTGGGCGGGGCCGGGCTGTACTTCCGCGCCGTGGTCGACGACCTGGAGTTCCCCGGGACCGACCCGGCCCAGCGGCGGGCCCTCCAGGCTGAAGCGGTCGCGCTGGGCGCCTCTGCCCTCCACCGCCGCCTGGCCTGGCTCGATCCGGCGGCGGCGGCGGCCATCGAGCCATCGAATGTCCGCCGGGTCGTCCGTGCACTCGAGGTGGCGGCCCTCACCGGCCGCCCGTTCTCCTCCTTCGCCCGGGCCTGGGGCCGATATCCTGGGGATCACGTGCGCGCGGCCGGGGTCACGATGCCGCCGGACATCCTCCGAGCTCGCATCGAAGCCCGGGTTCGCCGGCAGCTCGAGGAGGGGCTCGTCGAGGAGGTCCGGAGCCTGGTCGACCGAGGCATCGGATCCTTCGTCACGGCCTCGCAGGCCATCGGGTACGTCGAGGTGGCCGAGTACCTCGAAGGCCGGCTGTCGCTGGACGAGGCCATGGATCGGACCGTCCGCCGCACCCGGGCGCTGGCGCGGCGGCAGATGGCCTGGTTCCGGCGGGACCCCCGGATCCGGTGGATCGAGGCGGGGCCCGAAGGGGCCGCGGCGTTGGTCGAGCAGATCGAGGAGCACTACCTGGCATGAGGTTCTCGAAGTACCACGGCGCCGGCAACGACTTCCTCATGATCGAGGACCTGGAGGACCGAATCGTGTTGACGTCCGAGCTCGCCGCGGCGATGTGCGACCGCTACCGCGGGCCGGGCGCGGACGGTGTGATCCGCGTCACCCGGGGGCGAACCGCGCCGTTCGCCATGGAGCTCTGGAACGCCGACGGCGGTCGGGCGGAGACCTCGGGCAACGGGATGCGCTGCCTGGGCCGGTTCCTGATCGACCGGGGGCTCACCGACCAGCGGGTGATCGAGGTCGACACCCTGGCCGGCATGAAGCGGATCGAGGTCACCGAAGAAGGCGGCGAGACCACCGGGGCCCGCGTCGACATGGGCCCGCCCGGGCTCACCCGCGGCGAGATCCCCATGGCCGGACCGGCCGACGAGCGGTTCCTCGACCGCCCGTTCCCCGACGCCGGCGCTCAGTACAGGGCCGCCGCGGTGTCGATGGGCAACCCGCACCTGATCCTGTTCGGTGACAGCGACCTGCCCTCGCTCGACCTGCCCCGGCTCGGGCCGCCCCTCGAGGATCATCCGGATTTCCCCGAGCGCACCAACGTCGAGTGGGTCCGGGTACAGGATGGCCGGCTCGACGTGCGAGTGTGGGAGCGGGGCGTGGGGGAGACCCTGGCGTGCGGGACCGGCGCGTGCGCGGTGGTCGTGGCGGCGAGCCTGATGGGGCTGGCCGGCCGACGCTCCGTGGTCGGGTTCCCGGGAGGTGACCTCGACGTCGAGTGGGCCGAGGACGACCGGGTGTATCTGGCCGGCCCCGTGGCCCACGTGTTCGACGGCGAGCTGTCCCCGGCGTGGCTCGAGGCCCTGGCCGAGGGGGCCCGACGGTGAGGATCGCCCGCCGCCTGGTCGAGATGCCGCCGTACATGTTCGCCGAGCTCGACCGGAAGGTCACCGAGAAGCGCGGGGCCGGCGTCGACGTGATCTCGCTCGGGGTGGGCGACCCCGACACGCCGACGCCGCGGCACGTCGTCGAGGCGCTGCAGGAAGCGGCCGAAGACCCCACGACGCACCGGTACCCCTCGTACTACGGCCTCCCGGCGCTGCGGAATGCGGTGGCCGGATGGTACCGGCAGCGGTTCGGGGTCGAGCTCGACCCGGAGACCGAGGTCCAGCCGCTGGTCGGTTCGAAGGAGGGGATCGCCCACCTGGCCTGGGCGTTCGTCGACCCCGGCGACGAGG
>CALAEC010000063.1 GCA_937890785.1 uncultured Actinomycetes bacterium | reverse complement strand
GTAGTCCGGGAACACGGCCCCGGGCCGGATGTCACGTCGCATCTCGGATCGCCTCCTCGGGAAGATCTACAGATCGTCTACCCTGGCGAACCAGCACCTCCCTCGAGGACCTCCCGAACTGTCATGCGGAGCACACTGCTTGGGCTGGGGGTGCATCCCCACCGCCCGGATGGCCCGATCACGTTAACCCCAGAACTCGGCCGGCCAGGAGGACCTCACGGGCATCGTCACCCATCACCAGCGCGGGGAACGGCCGATCAGAGCACAGCAGTGCGACGCCATCAACCCGTGCTTGCCAGGTCGGTCCCCGGCCGGTCCGGGCACCCTCGGCCATGGGGAAGCTCCGATCGGCCCGATACACCGTGACCGAATGGCCGGCCGGATCTCGGTACCGATGCCCCACCACGGAGAGACCGTCCACCTCGCCGGCCGCGACCTCGACCAGGGCCAGGTCGCCCAGGCGTACCGGCAGCGCCCCGGGGGCCGCTCCGTCCAGCCTGCGGTCCCCGTGGAAGTCGGCCACCAGCGCCTCGATCACCGACGGTTGGTCGGAGGCCAGTAGGAGGAACCCGCCGCCGGCGGCCCCCAGGGCCAGGGCCAGGACGCCCACGCCGACGCGAAAGCGCAGCCGAGGTCTGGGGGCGAGCAGCGCGACCTCTCCCCGGATGCGGTCACGGAGGGCCTGGGGAGCGAGATCCCGGCCCGCCTCGGCGAACCCCCGACCCACCCCGCCCAGCCGCACCTCGTCCCAGCAGTCAGGACAGTCCACAACGTGGACCTCGAACCGGCGGCGAACCCGCCTGGACATCGCCCCACCCAGGTAGGCAGCAGCCGCCGCCTCCGGATCATGCCTCTTCACGGAACAGCACGCTCCCTTCCAACATCTGCGCCAGCTTCTTCCGCCCTCGATGCACCCGGGCCAGGATCGTTCCCCTTGGGGCACCGGTGATCCTGGCGGCCTCGGCGGCCGTGAAACCGGACAGGTCCATGAGGGCGATGGCCACCCGCTGTTCGGAGGGCAGTCGCGACAGCGCGTCGTGTACCACCGATCGGCGGATCTCCTTGATCACTTCCTCCTCCACCGAGGCCGGATCGGGCTGGAGGGGCTCCTGGTCGGTGGGGATCTCCCGGTTCCAGGCCCGACGCAGGCGACTCCTGCCGGCGTTCAGGCAGATGGTGGCCATCCAGGGTTCCACCTTTCTGGGGCGGCGGCGCCTCACCCAGGCCTCGAAGGCCCGGAGGTAGGTCTCCTGCACCAGGTCCTCCACCTCGTCCCGAGGGGCGATCCGGCGGGCCAGGTTGTACACCAAGTCCAGGGTGGGCAGGGTCGCCGCCAGGAACTCCTCGTGGACCTTCGAGGTCACGGACCGATCCCCATGGACACCCTACGGACGCACCGGTCACCCGCGTGATTGCGCTCGCCGTTTCCTGAGATGCCAACCGCAGCCCTCCTCCCGAGCATCCCGGTGCAATCAGGGGGGGCGCAGACGCGTCCGTTGATCCGAGACCTCTCGCCCACCGACCAAGCAAGGAGGTACCCGTGGAAGGACATCCCCATCCGCCTCCGCCCGACCGCCTCGACCGCAGGGAGTTCTTCCGCTGGACCGGGCGTGGTGCCCTCGGGCTCGGCGCCATCGGGACCGTCCCCTGGCTGCTGGCCGCGTGCGGCCGGGACGAGCCCGCCGTCACCGCACCCGTCGGAGCAGGGGAAGCCGGTCCCATCCACGGACGGGTCATCGTGGGGGACGTCCTCGACCACGCGTTGCGGTCCGACGAGTGGGAGGGTGCCTTCGGCTTCGTCACGTTCCGCCTCCAGCACGGCCTGTTCGAGGGGAAGGACGTGTACTTCATCCGCACCGACACCTCGGACCAGGCCTTCGCCGAGGCAGAGGGACTGGTGTGGGCCCCGAAGATCGCCGTGCTGGCGGCGCCGGGCCTCACCGGCGACGCCTACCTGATGGCGGGAACGACGGACCAGCCCGCCGTGCTCTCCTCCGCGCCGGGGCGGCCCGACTTCACCCCGGCGTGGCGGATCAGTCGGGGGACGTGGAAAGGGTCTCCGAAGGAGGTCGCCTCGGTATCCGAGCTGAAGGACGCGGAGGGGGCCGGAGACCTCACCGTCGAGCGCACCGACATCGTCCTCAACGGGGCCGCGGTGAAGTGGGGCTCCGGAGAGCTGCCGGTCGACGGAGAGCTGGTCGAATACCTCGGCGGAGGCCAGCTGGTGGAGCCGCCCGACACCTCGGGGATGCGGGTGACCTTCAAGCTGCACGAGTGCTTCCCGGGGGTTCGGTACATCGTCGCGGACACCTCCCTCGAGCCCATGGCCGAGGGGATGCGCATCGTCCCCTCCCCCGGCTTGGCCGACAGCCCTTCAGCCGGAGCCACTGGGCGAACTAACGTGTTCATGAACGGGCTCGAGGGCCCCGGACCCATGGGGTTCCAGCCCTCGGTGTTCGACTCGAAGGCCGGAGACCCGGCTTGGAGCCCCTTCTGGGACCACATGACCTACGCGTGGGCGGACGGGGTGGAGCCCCAGGTGCTGACCTCTGAGGAAGAGGTCCACGCCGTAAGGGACGCCGGGGAGCTCGAGGAGTTCCCGGGGACACCGGACACGAACGGTGAGGTCTTCACGGTGAACTG
>CALAEC010000062.1 GCA_937890785.1 uncultured Actinomycetes bacterium | reverse complement strand
CTCAACGATCACCTTGGTGATCTCCTCGCCGACGAGCTCGTCGCGGGCCATCAGGCTGTCGCGGAGCGCCTCGACCACGTCACGGTTGTCCCGGAGGACCTCACGGGCGCGCTCCTTCTGCCGGTCGAGCAGCTCCTCCACACGCCGTTTCCCGTCGCCGTCCCCGAGCACCTTCCCTACCAGGTTCGTCATCGATACCGGGCCGTCGCTGACCGCCTCGTAGGAGACCAGCGAGCCGGCCATCCCCAGCGCCCCGACCATGGCCGCGGCCACTTCGGTGGCGGCGGACAGGTCGGAGGCCGGCCCCGTCCCGGACTCCCCGATGAACTCCTCCTCGGCGGCCATCCCGGCCAGGGCGATGGCCACCGACGCCTCCAGCTCCGATCGCGATTTCGTGAACCGCTCCTCGAGGTCGGCGTGCGCCAGGAGCCCCAACGACTGCCGCCGCTTGATGATCGACAGAACCTCGAGTCGGCGGGTGGTTCCCAGGAAGTACGCCGCGGTGGCGTGCCCCGCTTCGTGGGTGGCGATGGCCCGCCGCTCGCCGTCGGTGTACAGGACCGGCTGGGCCAGCCCGATCTCCTCGGCCAGTTTCGCCTCGTACACGTCGGCGAGCTCCATGGCGTCCCGCCCCTTCTTCAGGGCCACCAGGAGAGCCTCATCGAAGAGATGCTCGATCATCACGGGCGTGTATCCGAGGGTGTCGTGGGCCAGCGACTCCCGGTTCCCCTCGTCGTCGAGGTCGGCGGCGTGGGACTTGCGCTCCAGGAAGTAGTCGACGAGGTCGCGGCGGCCCTGCTTCGTCGGCAGATCGAAGTACAGCCGCCGGTCGAACCGTCCCGGGCGCATCAGCGCCGGGTCGAGCACGTCGCCCCGGTTCGTCGCCGCGATCAGCAGGATGTTGTGGTACGCGGGGGTCCGGGTGCGCAGCCGACGGCCGGACGGGAGGTAGCCGTTGACCCATTCGGCCAGACGGTCTCGGATCCGGTGGATCCAGGTCGGCTGGTCGAACGACTGCATCTGGATCAGGAGCTCGTTGACCATGCCGCCGACCGACGGCGACATCATGCGAGCGACGCTGCGCGGCCCGTCCCACGGCGACGCGCTCACCCCGCCACCGCGTTCCGACCCGATCGCGTCGATCTCCTCGATGAAGCCGATGGCTCCACCCTCGCGTCGGGCGGCCTTCCGGAGCGCCTTGAAGAACGATCGGATCCGCGCGCCCGTCATCCCGAACCACATCGACTGGAACGCCGGCGCCGAGACGAACAGGAACGGGACGCCAGCCTGCTTCGCCATGGCCCGGGCCAGGTACGTCTTGCCGGTCCCCGGCGGCCCCTCGAACAGGATCCCCCGGCGGGGGTTGCCGCCGAGGCGGTCCCGGAAGGTGGAGTACCCGAGGAACACGTTGAGGCTCCGGACGACCTCGTCGATCTGACCGTCGAGGCCTCGGACGTCTTCCAGCCCCACTTCGAGGTGCTCAGGGCGCACCAGGATGTGCGGGGAGCGGCCGCTCCCCATCGGCAAGAGCAGCACCAGGGCCAGGACGCCGATCAGCAGCAGGCCGGGGAGCCAAACCATCGCGTCGTCGGGGAGCCCCGGAGGGCCGAGCGGATCCCCGATGGCGATGCGGTACCACAGGAAGGCGTCCAGCGCCCCCAAGAGCAGGGCCAGGCGGAGGAGGCGGCGACGACGGGTGCGCTCCCGGACGCGGGAGACGTCGGCCAGACCGGCCTTGATCAGCTTGGAGCGGCCCAGGATCGAGGCGACCGAGCGCTCCGCCGTTCGGTCGGGGCCCTCGCCGGCCTGTTCGATGTCGCGGTCCACGGTCCTCCCCGTAGAAGCGCGTGCCCGACCGCGACGCGGTCGGGCATATCCGCTTCGTGTATTTCACACCGGAGGGACGCTTCCGCCACCCCCGTCTCGCCGTACGCGGGCTACGCTATCGTGCTTACCCCGTCTCCGCCACCCTCACCCGAGAGGAGCCAAGATGCTGGACGACGTCGACCACGTGGGCATCGCCACCACCGACCTCGAGGCGGAGGTGGAACGGTACCGCAGGGCCTTCGACATCGAGCCGGTGCACCGGGAGACCGTCGAATCCCAAGGCGTCGAGGAGGTCCTGTTCCGGGCGGGGACGTCGTACGTCCAACTCCTCAGGCCGCTCGGACCGGACACGCCGGTCGGTCGGTTCCTGGCCCGTCGCGGCGAGGGTGTGCATCACGTTGGCTACCGCGTCGGCGACATCCGGGCGGCCATCAAGCACCTGGAGCGGGCGGGTCTCAGGGTGATCGACCCGGAGCCGCGCCCGGGCTCTCGAGGCACCACGGTGGCGTTCGTGCACCCCAAGGCGATGGGCGGGGTGCTGGTGGAGCTGGTCCAGGAGGCCTAGGGCAGGTCGGTCAGGCCCTCGCGAGGGGCCGACACCAGCGCCCCCATGTTCCCCTCGGGGTGGGCGTTCTCGTACATCAGCTGGTGGGCGGTGGGGATGTCCTCGAACGAGAACGTCCGCGACAGGCATGGGTCGATCCGGCCCTCGACCACCATCCGGTTGAACGCGGCCGATTGCTCGTCGTTGGCGAAGTGCGAGCCCTGGAGGCGCTTCTGCCGCATCCACAGGTACCGCAGGTCGGAGACGGCGTTGTAGCCGGTGGTTCCGGCGCAGATCACCACCATGCCGGCGGTGTCACACATGAAGATCGACGTGGGGACGGTCTCTTCGCCGGGATGCTCGAACACGATCCGCGGGGCCCGCTTCTCTCCCAGCGCGTCCCAGAAGGCCTTGCCGAACGCCTTGGCCTTCGAGAGCCATCCGCCGTAGGCCTCGGTGTCCTGCCAGTGTGGGGGCATGCCCCAGTGATCGAAGTCCCGCCGGTTGATGACCCCGACCGCGCCGAGCTTCCGGCAGAACTCGGCCTTGTCCTCCGACGACACCACCGCCACGGGCCGCCCGCCGAACTCCCGGACGATCTGGATGGCCATCGAGCCGAGGCCGCCGGCACCTCCCCACACCAGGACCGGGTCGCCCTCGCCGACGACGTTCGGTGGCCACCCGCGAAGCATCCGGTACGCGGTCGCCCCGACCAGCGTCGGGGCCGCGGCCTCCTCCCACGTGAGCTGGGGCGCCTTGGGGAGGCACTGGTGGGCCTGGACCTTGCAGAACTGGGCGAACGACCCCCAGTTCGACTCGTACCCCCAGATCCGGAACGAGTCGTGGAGCATGGGATCGGGGAGGTCGTCGGCCTCCCGGTCCCACTGGCCGGAGTGGACCACGACATGGTCGCCGACGGAGACCGTGGTCACGTTGCTCCCGATCCTCGCGACGACGCCCGACGCGTCGGAGCCGCCGATGTGGAAGTCGCTGGGCTCTCCGTACCGCGCGTGGTTCTTGCACACGTCGATCGGGACGCCCCGAGCGGCCCACACGTTGTTGTAGTTGATGCCGGCCGCCATGACCGACACGAGGACCTCGTCGGGCCCGACCTCCGGGACGTCGATCACCTCCACCTCGAACGCCTTGTCGGGGTCGCCGAACCGCTCCGGCCGGATCACCTGCGCGTACATCCGGCGCGGCACCTCGCCCGGCTGAGGAAGGTCTCCGATCTCGTACAGGTCCGTGGTCACGGTCGGTGCGCCTCCGGCGGCTTGGTTCCCCAAGGGTAGGGAATTCGAACCGAAGCGGGCAAGTCCTGCGTCAGGCGAGCGCCACGTTGCGAACACCCCACTCGCTCCAGTCCGGGTGGTCGCCCTCGGCCACGAGGCCGATCAGGTTCGGTCTGGCGTCGCGGAGAAGGTCGTCGGGGACGAGGATCGACTGCGTCGGTCCCCACCCCGCACCCGTCGCGGCCGGCTCCCCGACAGGGGTCCAGTTCACGAAGACGGTGACCTCCCCACTGACGACCCCGTGCGCCTCGAACGTCAGGGTCCGGCTCCCCAGCTGGCCCGGGACTTCGAACCACACCTCTTTGGGATGTCGGTCGGCGGTGCCCGGGAGGTTGCCCACCGGGTCGGTCCATGGCAGTGGCAGGGGCAGGGCCGGTGACTGGAGCGGATTCGTCGGGATGCTCCGCAGCTCGGTCCAGTGGTGGTCCCGTGTGAGCGACCAGTTGTAGAGGCTCGCCCCGAGGACGCCGTGCTCGCGGACCGCCCGGACGAACTCCCGTGCCTCGGCGGCGCTGGTCCGGTCGGCGATCCCGCCGATCAGGTGCACCGGCACGGTCGGGTCCCCGGTCGCTTCGCGGAGCATCCGGATGTTCTGGGCGGTCTCGTCGTGGACCCTGGTGGCGCCGTTGACGTGGTACGTGAAGTAGCCCATCGGCACGAACACGTCGTAGATCTCGTCGAGCTGCCGATACGGGAACCCGGGCCAGTAGTCGCCGGCGAGCTCGATCCCCACCGGGGAGGGGATGATCGCGCCGAGTGGGTAGCCCTCGCCCACGCGGGCCCGGATCCGCCGCGACAGCGTCAGCAGCCGCTTGGTCCGTCGGGACGGCGGGTCGACGATGCTGGCCTCGATGTCGAGCCCGAACGAGTCGAACCGCTCGCCGCCTGACGTTTGGAAGCGGATCGCCGCCATCGACCGGCGGAGGTCGCGCCGGACGTCGGAGAACCCCGGCAGGTACCAGGCCACCACGGCCATCCCCCGGTCGTGCGCCGCATCGATGAACCTGCCGACCGCCGCCCGGTTGACGACGGTCCGGCGCTGGGAGTAGTTCGAGGTCTCCAGGAACAGCGTTCGCACGCCGTGGGCGGCCATGTCGGCCACGGCCCGGCCGGGGCGGCGCCAGGCGCGCTCTTCGAACAGATCGACCCACGAGGCCAGACCCCGGTACGCCTCCAGGCTCGGCGAGCCCGGGCCGCCGGAAACCGGAGGGGCCGGTGTCAGCGCGGCCGCGAGGAGCGCCAGGAGAAGCAGACCCCGTTTCATCAGGGCATCATCGACCCGGACGCGCCCGGGCTCAAGCGGGCGGCTCGGTGCGAACCGCCGACTCGACGCTCTCTTCCCGCGCCGTTGAGGCGGTGCAGGTCTGGCTGCGCGGGCACCACCGGCACCAGGGTCCCCCGCGTAGCTGTGGCGGCCGCCCGTTCAGCACGTCGACCGCCTTTGTGGCGGCCTCGGCGACGCGGCGGACCGCCGAGCGGAGCAGGTCCTCCGTGACCTCCTGCACCCGCGCCGTCCCGGCCTGGAGGTTCACATTCACCAGGCGGAACGGCGGCACGCCGTGGCACAGCGCCATGACCAACGCGTAGAAGCGGACATCGTCCTCCTGCTCGGGGCGCTCCTGGCCGCCCTTCAGCTCGATCACCAGCCGCCGAGCCCGCATCGGCTGGTCCCGGTCGACCCCGCCCAGCACCAGGTCGGGACGAGCCGACAGGACGATCCGGTCCCCCGCCAGGGCCACCCGGAGCGGCCACTCGACCACGGGGTTCCACGACCGCTCCAGCGGCGGGAACGTGACCCGGAACCACGACAGCTGGCGGGTGGCCTCACCGAGGAGCTCCGCCCGCTCGACCGGGTCGAGCAGGCCGAGGTACGAAGCGAAGGCGTCGTCCCCCGACTCAAGCCGCTCCAAGGCGCGGTCGGCCAGCTCGGCCTCGGTCATGTCGCCCGCGTACACACCGATCTCCACGGCCTTGTGGACGACGCTCCCGACCGCGAGCTGGAAGCCGTAGGTAAACACGCCCTCGTCGAGCTCGTTGGCCAGGAACAGGCCCTCACACCGCTGGTGCAGGTTCGTCAGCTTCGCCTTGGTGAGCCACAGCGTGCGGCCCTCGCCGAGCGCGTCGGCCGCCGGGGCCATGCGGCGTTCCAGCTCGGCCCGGAGGTCCTCGGCCAACCCCTCACGGAACAGGGGCCGCTCTGCGGCCCCGCCCATGACATCGAGACGGGTCCGCTCCTGCACGGGGGTGAGCTCCATCGATCGAAGCGTAGCCCGGGGGGGTGACACGGTCACGGAAGGGCCCGACGCTCGGCTAGACTCGCGGCGATGGCCAGGGTCGCGGAACCGGAGGACGGCGCGCCGGGCGTCGAGCAGGCCCGGATCGAGGAGCTCCGACGGCGGAAGGACGAAGCCCGTGTGGCCGGCGGCACCGAGGCCGTCGAGCGGCAGCACGCCCGAGGGAAGCTGACCGCCCGGGAGCGCCTGGACCTCCTGCTCGACCCCGGCTCGTTCGTCGAGACCGACATGCTGGCCCGGCACCGAGCCCACGGCTTCGGCATGGAACGGAACCGTCCGTACACGGACGCCGTGGTCACGGGATGGGGAACCGTCGACGGCCGAACCGTCTTCGTCTACTCGCAGGACTTCACGGTGATGGGCGGCTCGCTCGGCGAGGTCATGGCGGAGAAGATCTGCAAGGTCATGGACCTGGCCGCGGCCGCCGGGGCGCCGGTGATCGGCCTGAACGACTCGGGCGGCGCGCGGATCCAGGAGGGGGCCACCTCGCTGGCCGGCTACGGCTACATCTTCGACCGCAACGTCCGCAACTCGGGCGTGATCCCCCAGATCAGCGTGGTCCTGGGACCGTGCGCCGGCGGCGCCGTGTATTCCCCCGCGATCACCGACTTCGTCTTCATGGTGAAGGAGACCGCCCACATGTTCATCACCGGCCCCGACGTCATCAAGACCGTCACCGGCGAGGAGATCACGTTCGAGGAGCTGGGCGGGGCGCGGACGCACGCGAGCCGGTCGGGGCTGGCCTCGTTCATCGCCGAGGACGAGGAGGACTGCCTCCGCCAGGTCCGATACCTCCTGTCGTTCCTCCCGTCGAACAACATGGAGGATCCTCCGGCGTTCGCCCCGACCGACGACCCCGAGCGGCGAGTCCCCGAGCTCGACTCGGTGAT
>CALAEC010000061.1 GCA_937890785.1 uncultured Actinomycetes bacterium | reverse complement strand
CCTCCCACCAGGACGACCCCTTGAAGACACCCCATGCCGCGCCCGCGAACCCTGCGATCACAGCGAAGACCAGGACCTGCACGATCGACCACACCATCCCGGTTCCGGCGCGCCGGTCCGCGAGGAAGTCTCGGGTCATCCACAGGAACGTGGTGCCGAACACGAAGAAGCCGAACGCCACCCAGTTCTTGAACACGAACATCTCCATCCACCCCCTGTCTCGGAGCCATGTTCAGACTGGAGTCCGAGCTCGCTCGTGGGGAGGGCCGTTCGTCCCTACCTCGAGGGGGCCTGCCCCCGGGGGGAGCCGGGACCGAGCTTCGGTGACCGGGCCCGCCAGGGGGGAGACCCAGCCATCATGGCGGGTCTCCCCCCGGGCCTTGATGACCCGAACCGTCTGCGCGGTTCCGCGCCGGGACGGCTCTCAGACGCCGCTCGGACGCACCAGCTTCCAGACCTTCCCCGTGTTTCCGGTGGGCCCGGTTCGCTCGGTGCCCAGCACGTACACGTCGCCGGCCGAGTCCTGGCCGAACCCGAGGACGAAGTGATCGATCCGGCCTGTGGGGCTGGTCGCGACGCGCAGCTCCTGGATCTGCCAGAGCCCCCTCTTCCTGGACTTGGCCACCAGGAGCGTGCCGTCCGGGTTCCCGAACGACGTGCTCCAGTCACCGAAGACGTACCGACCCCGCAGCTGGGGGAGCGTCGAGGATCGGTAGACGAACCCGCCCACGACCACGAGCCCTATCCCGCCCGGCTGGCTGCCGTTCGCGTACTCGATCACCGGGTCGACGAGGGGGTCTCCGGCGCGAGGCCCGGACAACACCTCGTCGGGGCACTCCTCCGGCGACTCCCTGTTGTTCTCGGCGTCGAAGCAGTGGGTGCCCTCCTTGACGTTCCATCCGAGGTTCGCGCCGCTCGTGACGAGGCTGACCTCCTCCCACAGCCCCTGGCCGGCGTCCGACACGAGCAGGTCGCCGGTCTCTATGTCGAAGGACATGCGGTAGGGGTTGCGGAGCCCGTAGGCCCAGATCTCGTCGAGCCCGGCCGTTCCGACGAACGGGTTGTCGGCGGGGATGCCGTAGGGATCGCCGCCGTCTACGTCGATCCTCAGGATGTTGCCGAGCAGGTTCTGCTCGATGTCCTGCCCGTTGCCGCCGCCGTTGTCGGCGTACCAGTCCTCCACGTGGCCCAGCCCGACGTCGTTCGCGCCTCCCCCGTCGCCGAGGGAGATGTACAGGTAGCCATCGGGACCGAAGGCCAGGGCGCCGGCGTTGTGGTTGAACTGAGGTTCGTCGACCTGGAGCAGGATCCGCTCCGAGGCGGGATCGGCCCGATCCGGATCGCCCGACACCGTGAACTCGGAGATGTGGCTGGTGTGGTTGAAGCCCGCCGGGCCCCCTTCCCGCAGCGGAGCGCTGTAGTAGACGAAGAACCGTCCGTTGGACGCGTAGTCGGGATGGAACGCGAGCCCGAGCAGGCCGCGCTCGTCGAAGCCCGCTTGGAGCGCGACCATCCGGTCGCGGACGTCCAGGAACGGCTCGGGGAGCAGCACCCCGCTGGGGGTGATGACCCGGATCAGGCCCGCCTGATCCACCACGAACAGCCGACCCGTTCCATCGGGAGCCTCCATGAGGGTCACGGGCGAGGTCAGGCCGTCGGCGATCAGCTCGAGATCCACGTCCATCGGGTCGCCGATCGGGGACTGAGCCCCCGAGGAGGCCGCGGGGAGAGCAGTCAGCAGGAGCGCCAGCAGCGCTCCCATCGGGATGAAGCGTCGGGTAGCCATGGTTCCTCCTCACCTAGATGGGCGGTCTTGGATCGGGGGAGCGGCCCTGAGTCGGCGGGTCTCGGCTCCCCACCCCTCCTGCCAGGTGGAAGGAGGGGGACGGAGGCGACCGGCGTGGGAGCGGGAAGCAGGTCGCCGCGAGTACCGAGTTACGTCCGGGCATGTGCGTCTTTTCGATGTCGAAGGCCCCGGAGGACGGCAGCTTCCGCCGCCGGCTCCCAGAAGTACTACTCCGACCCCGGCCCGACGGTTCGGGGGTTTGGTGGGGAAATGCCGGGGATATCGTCGGCCTGGAGCTCTAGCTCGGACGCCGGGCCGCCTGGGCTCGCTCGCGTTGCTTGCGCCACACGTACCTGGTGAGGCCCCGCGGCTTGTAGATGTTCAGCACGAGCACCGTGAGCAGCACGACCGCACCGCCGACCGAATGGACGAGAGTGCTGCCCAGCGTTCGGAGATCGTCACCTGTCGTTCGTGGATCTCGCGCGATCTCCGCTATGGCGCCGATCGTCTGCGTCTCGACCAGCAAGACGATCGTGGCGATCCCTATGCCGAGATCGGTGGCCAGGCAGGCGGCTGCGATGACCTCGGCGGCTCGGACGGGCTCCCTCGCAGGCGATGCCTTCTCCGTCACCGGACCAAGGGTACGCCAGCGCTGCCTCCCCTGCGCCGTGAACAAGGCGAGCGCACATCAGGAGCAGTCCGCCGGAGAGCAGATATGCTCCGAGCAGCGAGAGGTGCGATTCATGGGAACGACGAACAGGTCGACGGACGTCCATGCTTGGGGGGCGACCGGCACACGGGAACCGGTGTTCGCGTGGACGCCGCCCGACCCGACGGGGGGTCGAGCGGTCCTCGGACGCGTTATGCCAGAGCGCGAGGGAGGAACGCCTCCCGACCGCCTGCGGTTCGGGACATACCTGGCGTCGAACGTCACGGCCGTCGCGTTGTATGAGCTGGTGACTGAGGAGGTCGGTCGCCGTCTCGGAGTCCCGTGCGAGCTCGTGGTCGAGGCCTCCTACGAAAGCTGCGAGAAGGATGAGAACGAGGTCTGCTTCGTCTGCAGCCTTCCGTACGTGACGTTTGAGCGCCGGGGCCTCGATCTGGCCATCCCCGTGGCCGCGCCGGTGCTTGAGGGGGTGCGGTACGGGGGACGGCCAATCTACTTCTCCGACGTTATCGTCCATCGAGACAGCCCGTTCCAGTCTTTCCTCGACCTCCGGGGACGATCCTGGGCGTACAACGAGCCCCTGTCCCACTCGGGGTACGGGATCACCCGGTACCACCTGGTGCGACTGGGGGAGACCAACGGGTTCTTCGGCGAGGTTGTGGAAGCGGGGTTCCACCAGGAGGCCATCCGAATGGTGGCCCAGGGAGATGTGGACGGCTCGGCGATCGATTCCCAAGTGCTTGGGATGGAGCTCCGCGACCATCCCGACCTCGCGGAACAGGTTCAGGTTGTGGAGGCGCTGGGTCCCTCCACCATCCAGCCGGTGGCCGTATCCAGGCGCGTTCCAGAGGATGTTCGGGAGGCCATCCGCAAGGTGCTGGTGACCATGGCTGAGGATCCCGCGGTTCGTGAGCGGCTCAGCGGTGCCCTCGTGGAGCGGTTCGTGCCCGTGGACCCAGGGTCCTACGACGACATTCGCATGATGGTGGACGCCTGCGAGACCGCCGGGTTTCTCGAACTCCGCTAGCTGAGAAGGCCGGCGTCGTCGTGGGCCGCCTGGGGCAGAGGAACCAGGAGTGTGCCCCCCGCATGATCAAACCGCCCCCGGCAGGACGGTCTCGGCTCCTTCACGAGGAACGCCTCGCCGAGATCGGGCAGCCGATGCCCGTCCCGCCGTTCCACCCGCTAGGGTCGCGCGTTCTCTGGTCGGCTCAGTTCGCCATGCCCTGGATTCGAGGAGGATCTGACCTAGGCCAGGCCCCAGGACGTTAAGGGGGTGCGAACTCTCTCGCGTGCCACATACGTGGCCACCTGAGCTGCACCAGCGGGTCGGAATGCATGGCAATGCTGTTACTCGTTTTCGGGGTCTGGCCTGGGCCTTTCCGCGACCTGGGTGATCTGCGCCACGCCATTGGGTCTTGAACCTGCCGACTCGAACGAAGAGAATCCGAGGAACGGCTCTTCTCTGGAGGATCCATGCAACGCCGGATAGGGGTTGCGGTTTCGGGGGGCGGCTATCGGGCCGCGGCATGGGGTCTCGGCGCCCTCATGTACCTTGCTGACGCCGGCCTTCACAGAGCCGTCGCCACGGTTTCCTCGGTGTCGGGCGGCTCGATCACGAACGCCGGATTAGGGCTCGAGTCGTTCGGGAAGATGCCACCCGAGGATCTCTGGGCTTACTCGGCTCGGCTCGCACCGAAACTTGCCGGCAACGTGAAGGCGTTCTTGATCGTGCTTCTGGTGCACGTCGCCGCGTGGGGGACGGCGGTCGTGGGGGCGGCGATGCATCGGCCCGTCCTTGCAGCGAGCGCCCTCGGGGTTTCGTTTCTCCTGTCGCTGCTTCTGGCGCCGCTCTGCGCGGACGCGACCTTCGCATCTCGCACGGTGTGGCTGTATCTGAGCGTCCTAGCCGCGAGCCTCTCTCTGTTGGGGTTCGCCGTCGGGGAGGGTTGGTGGTGGCTGGGCGCCCTCCTCCTGGTTGGCGTCCTGCTGCTGTTTCGAGGGGTCGTGGTCGGGTGGGCGATCGGCTCGTCGCTGCTCCGAGCGAAGGGAGGCCGGGCACGCCTGTCCCACTTGTCCCCCGACGTGGACCACGTCCTTTGCGCCTGCGACCTGCACGGACGTCACCACGTCTACTTCGGCCGTGACTTCGTCTACAGCTACGGCCTCGGCCTGGGGGCACGGCCCCGGCTCGCCCTCAGCGCCGGCATGCAGGCCTCCGCGAACCTGCCGGGCGCTTTCCCGCCGCGTCCCATGCTGGCGGCGCCGTTCCGCTTCACCGAAGGCCGGTACCGGTCGCCGGTGCTCGCGCTCACCGACGGCGGGGTCTACGACAACATGGCCGATGAGTGGCTGCTCAGCTTCGCGGAGCGGACCGCGAGCTTCCGCGAGCGCGCGGACGGCATCGCAGATCCCGAGCTTCGCGCCCAGCTGCAGGGGGCTGCGGCCCGGCTTGACGGACGAGCTCCGAACTTCTTCGTGATCGCGAACGCCTCTGGGCCACTGGGGTTCCGCTTCGCCTGGACGACGTTCGTCCCGCTGCTCGGCGAGCTGGCGGCGCTGTTCCGCGTCAAGAGCATCCTGTACGACAACGGCAACACTACCCGTCGGCGGATGATTGTGGGAGAGTTCATCGATCGCGACCTCGCGGGCATCCTCGTCCACATCTCCACCGATCCCTGGGACGTGGTGCGTGACGGCTTGGGGACACGAGATCCGGGCGTCCGGGAGCGAGCGAAGGCGGTATCCGCGGTGCTGGAGGCGACCCCGGGCCTGGACCGAGAGACCACCAAGACGCCAGCGGGGGCGGGCACCGTCCTGTACCCGCTTCGTCGGGGTCTGATCGCGAACCTGCTCCAGCGCTCGTACGCGCTCGCGTGCGTCCAGGCCCACATCTGGCACGACCTCCCGCTCGTGGAGATCCCGCCGCTCGCGTGGTTCGAGGGTTTGGAGCGGGGGCGTGTGGACGATCGGCCGAGGCCGCCGGAAGCTCCGTTCGTCGAGCCGAGCGAGGAGCTCGGCTTCGCACCACACCAGACGATCCCGGTGTCTCTGGACGCGGTGCGGGACCTCGACGGGACGGCCATGGCCAGGGTGACGTACTTCGTCATCGGCTCCGAGGTGCCAGAGCCGACGTGGCAGCTTCGGCCCGCGCGGGCCTCCGAGTATTCG
Source organism: uncultured Actinomycetes bacterium (assembly GCA_937890785.1). Lineage (GTDB taxonomy): Bacteria > Actinomycetota > UBA4738 > UBA4738 > CALAEC01 > CALAEC01. Next base: position 1,022 of record CALAEC010000061.1, on the reverse strand, counting down.
CTCGAGGTGCTCGGCCTCACGGGCGTCATCTGTGGCCCTGGTCTTCGGAGCCCGATGTTCCGGAGCCCGGACGAGATCGCCGCCTTGTTCGAGGAGGTGGAGGCCAACCCGGGCCTCTCGATCGAGATCGAGGACTTGTGGATCCCAGTGTCTTGGTTGAGCCGCAGCCGTGAGCCGGAGCGAGGGGACGTGTTCCGTCTTCGCCTCCCGCTGTTCCAAACCGCGTACCGGTTCCGGATCGAGGGCATCTCCCAGCAAGACTTTCTCCAGACAACGGAGTGGACGGGGTCGGCTTCGTACTCGGCCGAGGAGACCGCTGCCTTCCGGGCGTGGGCGCAGGGCAGGATCGAGGAAGCCGTGGGCGTTTTCCCGAAAGACCCGGAGCTCGAACTCGCCTACACCCAGGAGAGCACGTGACCGCCGGCAAGCGAGGAGACTGAGATGGCTCGTCTCGCTGTGACGTTGATTGACGTGGGGTGGGGTGACTCGATCCTGATCCAGTCTGACGACGGTGCGGGGAACAAGCGGTTCGCGTTGGTCGATTGCAACGACTACGAGACCGAGCGCTCCTCCTTGATCTTCGTGAAGCGCTTCTTCGAGCGAGAGCGGATCGACTACGAGGCCAACCGCCCGAACTTCGAGTGGGTGCTGCTGACTCACGGGCATGCCGATCACGCCCGGGGGCTGAAGCGCATGCTCAGCCTGTTCGGCACCCGTCAGTTCTGGTACCCGAAGTCCGTTCCCACGACCACCTACGGCAACCTGCTCGATTATGCGAACCGCTCAAGCCGCGTTCAGCACCATCAGGCCGTCGATTCGACGAAGATCCTCGACCCGTCCGTCGATTTCGGCGGCGTGTCACTCCAGGTCCTGTGGCCCGAGTACGATCAGGTCGACACCTCGAACGAGAACAACAACTCCGTGGTTCTGGCGTTGACGCTCGGCCAGGTGACCTTCATCCTCACCGGGGACGCCGAGGCTGAGAACTGGGCGACGATCGCCGCAAGGTTGCCAGCCTCAAT
>CALAEC010000060.1 GCA_937890785.1 uncultured Actinomycetes bacterium | reverse complement strand
GGCCAGGGCCTCCTCGAGCTCCTGGTCGGTCGGCTCTACTAGGATCCGGCCGTCCGGGAGCTCGATCACGGGGATGTTCTTCCGGCCTCCGGCCAGTTCCACGGCCTCGGCGGTAGCGCCGGCCTGCACCTCGACGTCGATCCACTCGTAGGGCGCGCCTGCCCGTTCCAGCACTCGCTTGGCCCGGAAGCAGTCGCCGCACCAGTCGGCCCCGAAGACCCTGATCGGCGTCACGTCCCCTCCTCGGAGCCTCGACGGCGGAGGTACTTGTCGACCTCTCGACGCTCCCAGTCGGGGCCGAAGATGCCCCCGAAGCCCAGCAGGACGATACCGGTGATGGCCACGCCGATGCCGGTGCCCAGCATCGGCCAGTAGAACCAGTTGGCGCTGCTGTCGTCGAGCATGTCGATCAGGAACCACATCACGCTGAGCGCGATCCAGATGCCCAGGACCAGGTAGAAGATCCGCTTTCGCCGTACGTATCGGACAGCTTGCTCGCGCGCATCGTCCATCCGTTCGAGCATACCCATCTCACCGCCGGCGGAACGCGGCCAGGAAGGCGGGGTGCCAGCCCGTGGCCAGCCAGCGGACGTGGGGTGCGTACGAGGCCTCCAGCGCCTCGAATCCGGCTCCTTCGAACAACCGGAGGACCTCCCGCCCGGACGGGCGGTAGACGTGGGTCGGGTCCCGGTCGTATGCGAACCGGTAGATCCCCCGGCTCACGAATCCGTTGATCGTGGGCAGGTGGATCACGCACAGACCGCCGGGGACCACCGCCTCATGGATCGCAGCAACGGCGGCCGCCGGCTCCGGCAGGTGCTCGATCACGTTGACGGCGAGGACAACGTCGAAGGGGTGGTCGAACGGGAGCGTCCGCTGGACGTCGGCCGCGACGATCAGGGCTCCAGCGGTCCGTTCCGTCGTCTCCCGGGCGGCGTGCGCCGACACGTCGATGCCGACCAGGCGGAAGCCGCCCCGGAACCGCCGCAGGAGGTAACCGTAGCCGCAGCCGATGTCCAAGAGTGCCGAGCCGTCATGGCGCGGTGGGGCGTGACTGCGCACCAGCCGGACCACGCGGTCGTCGCGGGCCCGGTCGAACCGCGACTGCCTGGGCACGGCGCCGTACAGCGTTCGGTAGTAGCTCTGGTCGTACCCGACCTCGGACACCCTAGTGTCCGATCAGGCGGTAGACCTCCACCGGCTCGCGCCGGCCCTTGACCTGCTGCGCCCCGATCGCCTCGGCCGGGAAGCTCGGCGCGGCCGAGACGGTCTCCGACGACGCCACGACCTCGCCGGGGCCGGCGGCCGACTCGAGCCTCTGGGCCACGTTGACCGCATCCCCGACGACGGTGTACTCGAGGCGGCCGGCGCCGCCGACGGTTCCCGCCACGACCACCCCGGTGTTGACCCCGATCCCCATCTCCAGCGGTGTCTCGGCCCCCTCGTTGAGCTCGTACTGCCGAGCCTGCATGGCCAGAGCGCATCGGAGGGCCCGCTCCGCGTGGTCGGGGATCGGGTCCGGGGCGCCGAACACCGCCATGACCGCGTCGCCGGCGAACTTGTCGATCGTGCCTCCGTGGGCCAGCACCACCTCGGCCATGGCGGCCAGGTGAGCAGCCAGCAGCGAGGCCAGCTCCCTCGGGGGCAGGCGCTCGGAGAGGGTGGTGAAGCCGCGGATGTCGGAGAACAGGATCGTGGTTTCGAGCTCCTCGGGCTCCAGCGGGGCCGACCCGAGCCGGTCGGCCACCTGTGACGGCACGAACTCTCGAAGCGCTCGGGCCGACGTCTCCCGGTCGACCACCGCGGCGTGGAGCTCCTTCAGCATGCGCACCGCGCCGGAGGCGCCCCGGTCCGCCTCCCCGGCCAGCCGGGCGAACATCTCGGTGATCCGTCGGTCCACGGCCTCCTGGGTCGTGCTGAGCTCCTCGGCCATCTCCGCGTAGCCGAGCCCTCGGGCCATCAGGTCGAGCAGCTCCCGGTCCTCGACCCGGGAGTCCGACCGACCGGCCAGCCGCGCGGCGATCGTCGGGTCGACCAGCGAGCCGCCGGCGTGGACGGCGTGGATGGCCCGAGCCAGGTCGTCGCCCTCGCCGAGCCGGTCCTTCAGGAGATAGGCCAGCCCGGAATGCCCCTCGCCGAGGAGGGCCAGCGCGTAGGCCTCGTCGTCGTGGGCGGAGAGGACGACGACGCCCGTGTCCGGGTGACGGCCTCGGATCTCGTGGGCCGCCTGGATCCCCTCGAGCTGGAACAGCGGCGGCATCTTGATGTCGGTGACGACCACGTCCGGCCGGTGCTCGTCGGCCGCGGCCACCAGGGAGGGGGCGTCGGCAGCCACGCCGACCACCGTGATCCCGTCGGTGGCGTCGAGCAGCGCCCGCACGCCCTCGCGTACCAGCACGTTGTCGTCGCCGAGGACCACCCTGATGTCGGTCATGCCGCGCCTCCATATACCATCCGGCCGTGCGGGTCGTGTTCGCCGAGGATGACTACCTGGTCCGGGAGGGGACGGCGGCGCTCCTGGCGCAGGCGGGAGAGGTCGAGGTCGTCGAGGCGGTCTCGGACCTGGACGGGCTCCTGGCGGCGGTGGAGCGGCATCGCCCTGACGCCGTCCTGACGGACATCCGGATGCCACCGACGAAGACCACCGAGGGCATCGACGCCGCACGCCGGATCCGCCGAGACTACCCCGGCACCGGGGTCGTGGTGTTGTCGCAGTACGCCGAGGAGGAGTACGCGTACGAGCTCCTCAAGGACGGTGCCGAGGGGCTCGGCTACCTGTTGAAGGAGCGGGTCGCCGATGTCGAGGAGATCGTCCGGGCGCTCCGGGACGTCGCGTCCGGCGGCTCCGTCCTGGACCCGAAGGTGGTGGAGGGGCTCGTCTCGAGGCGGGACCGGGAGGCTCACTCGCCCCTGGCCCGCCTCACCGAGCGAGAGCGCGAGGTCCTGGGGCTGATGGCCGAGGGGAAGAACAACGCCGCTGTAGCCGCGTCGCTGTTCCTCACCGAGCGCGCTGTCGAGAAGCACATCAACTCCCTCTTCCACAAGCTGGGCCTGTCCGAGGAGCCGAACGTCCATCGCAGGGTGATGGCCGTCCTCACGTTCCTGCGCGAGGGTGGGGGACCGCCCGCCGCTTGAGCACCCGGAGCAGCCACCGCTCCGCGCCCCACGCAGCCACGGTCATCACCGCTCCAAGCACGATCCGCTCGATCCGTCGTCGCATGGCGGCGGCAGGCTAGCCCGCGTTCCCGGCCAGTCCCACCCGGCTTCCACGTCAGTTCGGCGGGGTGGAAGCACCCCCGGTGCAGGTTCGGCCAGCCCCCTTCCACCGGTACCCGCCGGGAGGGACAATCGGGCCATGAAGCAGCGCACGGCCGCTCGCCTGGCCTGGACCATCTGGGGCCTGTCCCTGGCTGGTGCCGTCGCTGCCCAGGCTCTGACGATCATGGACCGGACCGTGGCCCGGGCGGTCGAGAACGGGATCTTCGTTGGGATCTTCATCGCGCTCGGCGTGGTCGGCGTACTGGTGATCGGTCGCCAGCCCCGCAACGCGGTGGGTTGGATCCTCCTGGCGATCTCGATGTTCGCAGGCCTGGCCTTCCTGGGCAGCGAGTACGCGAACCACGGCACGTACGTCGACCCCGGGTCCCTGCCCGCGGTGGCATGGTCGTGGTGGTCGGGCGACTGGCTGTGGGTAGGGCTCCTGGCGCTCCCGACCACGTTCCTTCTCCTGCTGTTCCCGGACGGCCGCGTGCCGTCCCCGCGGTGGCGTCCGGCCCTGTGGATCGTCACCGGCTTCGTGCTGGTCGCATTGGCTACGTTCGCGCTCGACCCGACTTCGTACGCCGGGGGCCGGTTCGAGAACCCCATCGGGGTCGAGGCCGTCCGTCCGCTGGCTCGGGTGCTGGACGGTCCGGGGTACTTCCTGCTCCTGGCTCTGGCGGTCCTCTGCGCGGTGTCGCTCGTATTCCGGTTCCGACGCGCCGACCGCCAGCAGCGCCAGCAGATCAAGTGGTTCGGCCTCGCGGTGGCGATCCTGGTCTTCTACTTCGTGCTCGACGCGATGTTCACGGCCCTGAACCTCCCGAGGGGCTTCTGGATCGACACCGCCGGGGTGGTGATCGCGTTCGGCAGTCTCCCAGTCGCGCTCGGGATCGCCATCCTGCGGCATCGCCTGTTCGACATCGACGTGGTCATCAACCGGACCGTGCTGTTCGGCTTGCTCGCGGCGTTCATCACGGCGATCTACGTCGGGATCGTGATCGGGATCGGATCGCTGGTCGGCGGCCGGGGCAACCTGTTCCTGTCGATCGTGGCCACCGCGGTGGTGGCCGTGGCCTTCCAGCCGATCCGGGCTCGGGCCGGCCACTTCGCCAACCGCCTCGTGTACGGAAAGCGGGCCACGCCGTACGAGGTGCTCTCGACGTTCTCCGACCACCTCGGCGAGGC
>CALAEC010000059.1 GCA_937890785.1 uncultured Actinomycetes bacterium | reverse complement strand
ATCGGAAGCGAACGCAACATCGCCCTGTCCATCCTGGCCACCGCGCTGGTGGCGGCGGCCTTCCAGCCGGTGCGAGAGCGGGTCCAGCGCTTGGCCAACCGGCTGGTGTACGGGAAGCGGGCCACGCCCTACGAGGTTCTATCGGAGTTCTCCGGTGGGATGTCCCACACCGTGGCCAGCGAGGAGCTCCTGCCCCGAATGGCCCGCATCGTGGCCGAGGGGACCGGAGCGGCCCGGGCCGACGTGTGGCTGCGGGTGGGGTCCGAGCTGGTCCGGGAGGCCACCTGGCCCGAGGACGAGGAACGCCGCAAGGAGGCGGTCCCCGTCGCCGAGGGCGGGGAGACCGTCGTCGGCACCGATCGAGCCGTGCCGGTCCGCCACCAGGAAGAGCTGCTCGGGGTGATCGGGGTGACCAAGTCCCCCGGCGAAACGGTCACCCCCGCCGACGAGAAGCTCCTGGAGGACCTGGCGTCCCAGGCCGGGCTGGTGCTGCGCAACGTGCGGCTGATCGAGGAGCTCAAGACCTCCCGCCAGCGCCTGGTGACCGCCCAGGACGAGGAACGCCGGCGCCTCGAGCGGGACCTGCACGATGGGGCCCAGCAGCGGCTGGTGGCCATCTCCCTGGCCTTCCGCATGGCCCGGGGGCTGGCGGACCCCGAGGCGGACCGGGCGCTGGGGGAGCGGCTGGATCAGGCATCCGAGGAGCTCGCCCTGGCCCTGGACGAGCTCCGGGAGTTCGCCCGAGGGATCCACCCCGCCATCCTCACCGAGGGAGGTCTTGTCCCAGCGCTTCAGTCCCTGGCCGAGCGCTCCACCGTCCCGGCGACCGTGGAATCGAACCTCGATCGCCGGTTGCCGGCCCCGGTCGAGGCCACGGCGTACTTCGTGGTCTCTGAGGCGTTGGCGAACGTGGGGAAGTATTCGAAGGCCACGACGGTGGCTATACGCGTGAGGGCCGACGGTGGCGAGCTCACGGTGGAGGTGGCCGATGACGGCTTGGGCGGGGCCGATCCCTCCCGGGGATCGGGTCTTCGCGGCCTGGCCGACCGGGTGGCCGCCGTCGACGGCACCCTGGAGATGGACAGCGCGCCCGGGGAGGGGACGCGGCTCACAGCTCGGATCCCCATCCATGTGTTGGCGGAGGCGACGGTATGAGCGAGCGGGGAGCCCGCCGCCTGGCGTGGGGCGCGTTCGGTCTCTGGGTGTTGTTCTCCGTCGCCACTATGGCCTTCGAGCTCGGGACCAAGCGAGTTCCCGGACGGGCACAGGGGACGGGCGGAGAGGTGCTGTTCAGTCTCTCGACGGCCGCCTTCCCCATCGTGGCGATCTTGATCCTGGCCCGGCAACCCCGAAACCGGATCGGCTGGATCCTGATGGCCATCGGGCTCACCTGGGCGGAGCCGTTGTCGGCGTACGGCGACTTCGCCCTCAGCAGGGGGCTGCCCGGAGGCGCGATCAGCGCCGCCATCACTGGCCCCCTGTGGGCGCCGCCTATCGGCCTCATGGGGACGGTGCTGCTGCTCAGGTTCCCGGATGGCAGGCTCCTGTCGCCTCGGTGGAGGTGGGTGGAACGGCTCGCCGTCTTCGCCATCGCGGTCACGGTAGTGACCATCGCCGTTGCCCCGGGCGACCTCACCGACTCCGGCTATCCCAACCTGAAGAACCCGCTCGGGATCCAGAGCCTGGAGCCGCTCCTCAACCTGTTGATCCCGCTGATCCTGCTGATCCCCCTGACCATCTTGGCTTCGGCGGCCAGCCTCGTCATTAGATTTCGTCGGTCGAGTGGCACCGAGCGGCTTCAACTGAAATGGCTGGCCACCGCGGCGGCCGGCGTCGCGGTGATCTATCTGGTAGCGATGCTCGCTTCGATCAACGCCAACTGGTTCGGCCAGGACGCTCCTGCCTGGGTGCTCGTCATTCAGAACGTGGCCGTCATCTCGTTCATGTTGATCCCGATCGCCATCGGCTTCGCCATCTTGCGGTACCGCCTGTATGACATCGACGTCGTTATCAACAAGGCCCTCGTGTACGGGGCCATGGCGTTCTTCATCACCGCCGCGTACGTGGCCATCGTGGTGGGTCTGGGCCGGGCTATCGGAAGCCAGCGCAATCTGGGTCTGTCGATCCTGGCCACCGCGCTGGTGGCGGTGGCGTTCCAGCCCGTGCGAGAGCGAGTGCAGCGCTTCGCCAACCGGCTGGTGTATGGCAAGCGAGCCACGCCGTACGAGGTGCTGTCGGAGTTCTCGGGGGGTATGGTCCACGCCGTCGCCATCGAGGAGCTCCTGCCCCGGATGGCCCGAGTCGTGGCCGAAGGCGTGGGGGCGGCTCGGGCCGACGTGTGGTTGCACGTCGGATCCGGGCTGATCCGAGAAGCCACCTGGCCCCGGGCGAACGGCCAGCCGAAGGCCCTGGTCCGCATCGCGGCCAACGGTGACCTGGCCCCGGTGCCCGACGCGGACGCGTCCGTTCCCGTTAGGCACCAGGGTGAGCTCCTCGGAGTGATCGGAGTGAAGGCTTCCCCCGGAGTGGCCATCACACCGGTCGCAACCAAGCTCCTGGAGGACCTGGCGTCCCAGGCCGGGCTGGTGCTGCGCAACGTGCGGTTGATCGAGGAGCTCCGGACCTCCCGCCAGCGGCTGGTGACGGCGCAGGATGAGGAGCGCCGCAGGCTGGAGCGCGACTTGCACGACGGGGCGCAGCAGCGGCTGGTGGCCATCTCCGTAGCCCTCCGATTGGCCCGCGGCATGGTGCGGCCGGACTCCCATCCCGAACTGGGGCCTCGCGTGGATCAGGCATCGGAGCAGCTCGCGCTGGCCCTGTCCGAGCTGCGGGAGTTCGCCCGAGGGATCCACCCCGCCATCCTCACCGAGGGAGGTCTTGTCCCAGCGCTTCAGTCCCTGGCCGAGCGCTCCACCGTCCCGGCGACCGTGGAATCGAACCTCGATCGCCGGTTGCCGGCCCCGGTCGAGGCCACGGCGTACTTCGTGGTCTCTGAGGCGTTGGCGAACGTGGGGAAGTATTCGAAGGCCACGACGGTGGCTATACGCGTGAGGGCCGACGGTGGCGAGCTCACGGTGGAGGTGGCCGATGACGGCTTGGGCGGGGCCGATCCCTCCCGGGGATCGGGTCTTCGCGGCCTGGCCGACCGGGTGGCCGCCGTCGGCGGCACGCTCGAGATCGACAGTTCGCCTCGACGTGGCACTATGCTTACCTGCTCGATCTCCTTGGCGCGCGACAGCCTGGTGGAACAGTCCAGCGCTACTCCGAAGATCGCCATGGAAACGGAGGACGTTCGGTGAGCGGCGACCGCATCCGGCGGGAGGGAGATCTCGGCAGGATCAAGGTCTTTCTCATCGCCGACATCCGCGGCTACACCTCGTTCACGCAGGAGCACGGCGACGAGGCCGGCGCCAGGCTGGCCAAGGGGTTCGCGGAGATCGTTCGGGAGGGCGTGGCCGCCCACGCCGGAACGGTGGTCGAGCTTCGCGGCGACGAAGCCCTCGTCGCGTTCGATTCGCCACGCCGGGCGATCGTGGCGGCCATCGATCTGCAGTCGCGGTTCGTCGACGAAGCGCTGGATGAGCCGGAGCTCCCCTTGTTCGTCGGGATCGGGCTCGACGCCGGCGAGGCGGTGGCCGTCGAGGAGGGATTTCGCGGCGGCGCCTTGAACCTCGCCGCCCGGCTGTGCAGCCTCGCGGGTTCGGGGGAGATCCTGGTATCGCCCGAGGTCGTCCATTTCGCTCGGGCCATTGATGGGGTGCGATACGTCGAACGGGGCGAGGTACGACTCAAGGGACTGACGGAGCCGGTCGCGGTGATCAGGGTGATTCCGAGCGACGACCCGGCGGAGCGCCTCACGCGCATGAACGCCATCCCCGCGCCTCCGATGCGGGTCATGCTGGCCGACGACTCCATCCTGCTCCGGGAGGGAGTGGCGCGGCTGCTCTCCGATGCGGGGTTCGAGGTGGTCTCGCAGCACGGGAACGCCGATGACCTCCTGGAGGCGGTCCGGGCCGATCCCCCCGACGTGGCCATCGTCGACATCCGCATGCCCCCCACCCATACGAACGAAGGACTGCGAGCGGCCCATGAGATCCGGGCCGAGCACCCGGACGTGGGGGTCCTGGTCCTGTCGCAATATGTGGAGACCGATTACGCGATGCAGCTCGTTTCCGAGGGGGCGGCCGGCCTCGGCTACCTCCTGAAGGATCGGGTCTCCAACGTCCAGGAATTCACCGACTCCGTCCGGCGGGTGGCGGCAGGAGGCTCGGTCATCGATCCCGACGTGGTGTCGCGGCTGGTGGGGCGGGCCCGCCGCACCAGCCCGATCGAGACGCTCTCCGAGCGCGAGCGAGAGGCCCTCGCCCTCATGGCCGAAGGACGGTCGAACCAGGCGATCAGCGAGCGGATGTTCCTCTCCCCGAAAACGGTGGAAGGACACGTGCGGAACATCTTCACTAAGCTTGGCCTTGCGGATGCTCCGGACGATCACCGGAGGGTGCTCGCCGTCCTGACGTTCCTGCGATCCTGAGCTGGCTGCAGGCCTCTCAGGTAACAGCTCAGCACGGTTCCATCCCGTCCCCATCCCGCGAGCGACTGCGAAACCTCGAGAACCGATGGCGGGCGTCGAGGATCGAAGTCCCAGGTCACCGACCCTTTTCGGGTTCTCAAGCGCAGGTAGGCGAGGCGCCGGAATTTCCTTGACGCGGAGGAGGTTGCCCCCAAGAGTCTCCGTAAGGTCGTAGCCTCATTGACGTCCTCGGCTGGCCGAACTTGCTCGTCCCCGTCGCCACGTATCGGCCTTCCGCTAGGCCCAGGGCCGAATGCAAGAGTTGGTCACAGTCTTGGTCACACTCGCGGCATTCCACTTCGGTTCGGGAGCGTCCGCGGGCGTTCGCCGAGGGGGCGACAGCCTCGTTGCCCTTCACGGCGGACGTTGGCGGACGACCGCGAACCGAGTCCACGTCATTGAGGGCCTAGTCCGGGTAGCCCCGGGTGAGGGTTCAAATCCCTCCTCCGACACAGCAGAGCAAGCCAAACAGGGGCCGCGTTCGCGGAACCCCCACCCAGGACGGGCCCTCCCCGACGGGATGGGGTCCTGGCCTGAATCGGGGTCCGCAAGTATCTTCGGCGTGGGATGACGCGGTTCGACCTTCCAACCGGCACGGTGACATTCTTGTTCACCGACATCGAAGGCTCGACCGGCCTCCTGCGCGAGCTTGGAGCCGAGGCCTACGGCGCAGCCCTTGCCGAACACCGCCGCATCCTCCGCGAGGCCTTCGCCCGCCACGGTGGGATCGAAGTGGACACCCAAGGCGACGCGTTCTTCGTGGCCTTCCCCACGGCGCCTGGTGCGATCGGGGCAGCGGCTGACGCCCAGGAAGGCCTCGCCTCGGGCCCGATTCGGGTGCGGATGGGCATCCACACCGGCACCCCACACAACACCGACGAGGGGTACGTGGGCCAGGACGTGCACACGGGAGCCCGGATCGGAGCGGCCGGCCACGGCGGCCAGGTGCTGCTGTCGAAGGAGACCCGCGAGCTGGTGGCGCTCGACGTGACCGATCTCGGGGAGCACCGCCTCAAGGACTTGCCGGAGCCCATGTGGATCTTCCAGCTCGGGAAGGAGCGCTTCCCACCCCTCAAGACGATCTCGAACACCAATCTGCCTCGCCCAGCGAGCTCCTTTGTGGGCCGGAAGAGTGAAGTCTCAGGGATCGTCTCCCGGCTCAGGGGCGGTGCCCGCCTGGTCTCGCTTACCGGCCCCGGCGGGTCCGGAAAGACTCGGCTGGCCATCGAGGCTGCCTCCGAACTCGTGCCCGAGTTCCGAAACGGCGTGTTCTGGGTCAGCCTGGCTCCGCTCCGCGACTCGGCCCTCGTCACTGAGACAATCGTTCAGAGCATCGGGGCGAAGGACGGCCTCGCCTACCATGTCGGAGAGCGCGAGATGCTGCTGCTCCTCGACAACTTCGAGCAGGTTATGGAAGCAGCGCCGGAGCTCTCATCTCTGCTGTCTGCGTGTCCGAACCTACGCATGCTCGTGACGAGCCGGGAAGTGCTGCGGGTGCAGGGTGAGGTCGAGCTCCCGGTACCGCCGCTCGCCGAGCCGGAGGCTCTCGCGCTCTTCTGCGCCCGGACTCAGCTCGAACCAAGTGATGAGATATCCGAACTCTGCGGCCACCTGGACAACCTGCCCCTTGCAGTCGAGCTCGCGGCGGCGCGCGCCGCCGTCCTGTCCCCACAGCAGATCCTCGAGCGGCTCTCAGCGCGTCTGGATCTCTTGAAGGGGGGCCGCGACGCCGATCCGCGTCAGCAGACGCTCCGAGCGACCATCGACTGGTCGTACGAGCTGCTGTCAGCCTGGGAACGACGGCTCTTCGCCCGCCTCGCCGTGTTCGCGGGCGGCTGCACGCTTGAGTCAGCAGAAGAAGTCGCCGGCGCAGGCATCGACGGGCTTCAGTCCCTCGTCGAGAAGAGCCTAGTGCGTCGCACCGGCGGCCGCTTCTGGATGCTGGAGACGATCCGCGACTTCGCCATCGAGCACCTGGAGGCATCCGGGGAGGCGTCCGAGATGTGCCGGCGGCACGGGGCCTGGTTCCTGGCTCTGAGCGAGAGGGCAGCGCCGAACCTGCACGCACGGGAGGCTCCGGACTGGTTCGACCGTCTGGAATCGGAGCACGCCAACCTCAGGCGGGCATTGGGGTGGTTCGTCGACCGTCAGGACGCCGACGCGGTGCTTGTCCTGGCTGGATCCCTCTGGACGCTCTGGTTGACGCGTGGCTATTGGGTCGAGGGGTTGCGCTGGCTTGAGGCCGCGTTGAGGCTCGAAGGTGAGAGCGATCCCGAGCTCCGGATCGATCCGCTATGGGGTGCGGCGGTGCTCTCATCGTGGCTTGGGGACGTTCGGGGGGGTCGGCGCCGGGCCGAGGAATTGCTTGCGCTATCCCACGAGATCGGATCTAAGCGGGGAGAGGCGATCGCGCTGTGCAATCTGGGCATTGCCGCAGATGACGAAGGCGATCACGCCGCGGCTAAGCGGTTGGGGAAGCGGTCGGTCGAACTGGCCCGCCAGGTAGGGGACGGGTGGCTGCTGAGCGTGGCCATCAACAACCTAGGTGATGCTCTCCTTCGCGAGGATGAGTTCGCCGAGGCTGCCGTTCTCTTCGATGAGAGCATCGAGGTAGGAAGAGCCAGAGAGGACCTCGACCGCTTGAGTCGGAGCCTGAGCAACCTCGGGTTCGCGGCGCTCGGCCTCGGCGACGTGGAACGGGCCGGTTCTCTGTTTCGCCAGAGCCTCGATGCCGCGTGGAGGCTTCGCAACCGGGATGCCCTCCCATATGGATTGCTCGGGCTGGCAGCTGCGGTCGGCGACCGGGAGGCTGGTCGAGCCGCTCGCCTCCTCGCCCAGGGTGACTTGCTTCGGAAAGAAGTGGGCGCGGGTCCCTACGGAGGCTATGAGCAGAGAGTCTACGGCGCGCTCGTAGCAGCGCTTCGAGCCTCCTTGGGCGATGAAGGATACGAGGTTGCGCGCGCTGCCGGACGGGCGATGTCCCCCGAGGAGGCTCTCGCATACGCCTTCGACGGTGATCGCTCCATCGCGAAGGAATCATGATGTCCCGCTCAGGCTGCCAGCGTCAGCGCCCGAGACATCGAGGATCTTGTCAGTCCGACGTCTAGGCCCCTATCCCATCGGGATGTGCCAGGTGCCCGGCGGATCGTGTCCCGGGGCGAGGGCCGACGGACGCCTCCCGCCCCTCCACGCTGCCCCGATCACTGGGGCAGAAGGGCTAGTTCGTTCCGCACTACCAACGGTGTACGTAAGGTTCGGATCGGCCCTCCGACACCTCTGACCTGCGAAGACGAGAAGACCCCGGAGAACCGATCAGCCCTCCGGGGTC
>CALAEC010000058.1 GCA_937890785.1 uncultured Actinomycetes bacterium | reverse complement strand
ATTCAGGGACCACGGATCGGCTCACGCCGACGCGTCCAGAGCTGCCAGCCTACGAGGGCCACGCTGACCCAGAGAGCGGGAACATAGAACGTCAGGATCAGCCACGACACATCGGCGGCCTTGTCGAATAGGTCCTCGCGAATCCCCATCACCGCGGCGTTGCTGAGGTCGATCACGGTCGCCACCACGAACACCCATGCGACAGGAACCACAAATCGCAACCGAAAGCGGAGCGCATATAGCGTCGCGATGGCCAGCGCCATCCCGATCAAGTCCCCGTAGACGATCTGGTCCCGAGTGAGGTCCGGGATGGCGAAGCCGAATTCCTGTGAGGAGAACAGCTGAAGCGCGATGTGGCGGAACGCGTGGATCCACAACAGGGGGGTGATCGCAGCGGCGAGGGGTACCGCGCGCATCCGCGGAACCCCGTACCAGACCGCCGCCGTCGCGTAGACGATGAAGCTCAGGATCATGGCCAGGAGCGCCGCGGCCGTGAGATCCATCAGTCGCCCCGAAACCAGTCGAGGACATGTCGGCGATCGATGAACCAAGCCGTCGGAAAGGTCGCCGGCCCGTCGGTCATGGGTTGCCCCCCCGTCTCCATGGCGTCGGGGAATCCCTCCGGGACGAGGAAGGCGAACTTGCTCGTGCCGGCGGCGTTGTATCGGGGGATGATCTCCCGGTCACGCCACTCCCTGACCCCTTGGCCGATGGCGTGAAGGAACTCGGTCGAATCGATCAGCAGGAACGGACGCTGAGCCTGCTCAGCCTGGCCCGCAAACAGCTCGAGCGTCTCCTTGAATTGGTCATCGGTCATGGCTGCGGTCGAGGAGAGCCACCGGAGCTCCAGGATCCCGTCCTCTTCGTGGTCGAGGATCACCCCCCAGCTGTTCCTGGCCATCTCGGTCGACACGAATCCCCTCTCATCCCGAGTGGACGCCACCGTACGGCCATCGCTTCGATCGGGGAAGTGTCCGGTACGACAAGTTGCGGGCCAAATCGGCCACGGCCATAGTGATGGATGAGGGCACCACGAAGGAAGGTCCACAGATGACCACGGTCGCCATCCTCGCCCCCACGGGGTGTGCATCGATCAACACCGCCGGGCTGATGGACGCCCTGCTCAAGGCGGACCGAGCCTGGAAGATGCTGGGGGACCCCCACTCCGAGGGGATCTTCGACGTCGGCCTCGCCGGTCTCGATGAACGCCCGATCGCCTGCCGAGACGGGGTGATCATGCACCCCCACGTCGTGGCCCCTGAGCTCGATCCCCCAGACCTCGTGGTCATCCCCGGCCTCGACGACGACCTCGAACCGTCGTTCGAGATCAACCGGGCATGGGTGCCGTGGATAGCCAAGTGGCACAAGGCAGGATCCCGCATCGCCACCTCATGCACGGGTGCTTTCTTGGCCGCGGACGCGGGGGTGATGGACGGCAAGGAGGCCACCACCCATTGGATAGCGGCAGACTCCTTCCGCCACCGCTTTCCGCGGGTACGGCTGAGGCCCGAGCGGATGATCGTCGACGCCGGCGACGTGATCAGCTCCGGCGGGGCCACCA
>CALAEC010000057.1 GCA_937890785.1 uncultured Actinomycetes bacterium | reverse complement strand
GAGCCGGTCAAGCTCGTCGACAACGAGCCGGTGGAGGTCGGGTAGGAGAGGCCCATGGGCTGGCTCCGGCGGCTCCGCCGGTTCTTCACGCAGTCCGACGAGGAACGCCTTGCCCAGGAGACCCGCGAGTGGGCCGAGCGCGTCCCCGGGACCCGCCGCATCGCGGGGTGTCCCAGCCGGGAGCAGGTCCGCGTCGCGGGCCAGGTGAGCCGGCTGCGACTCCGTCCGATGGACGGGATGATGACGCTCGAGGCCGTGGTCTCCGACGGCACCGGCGAGCTCACGGCATCGTGGACCGGCCGGAGCCACATCCCCGGCCTGACCCTGGGCACGCCCGTCGTCCTCGAGGGCGTGGTCTGGGAGGACCGCAACGGCCTGAGGATGGTCAACCCGAAGTTCGACTTCGCCTGAGAGCGGCTACGAGGACTCGCCCATGAGGGCGGCCCGCAGGCGCTCTTCGGCTTCCTGCGTGGCGATGGCCAGGATCTCGTCGCCGGCAACGAGCTGAGTTTCCGGCTGGGGGATGACCACGTGGCCTCGCCGGAGCACCGCCACGATGGCCGAGTCCTGGGGGAGCCGCAGCTCGTAGATCGGGCGGCCGGCCACCGGCGCGGTCTCGTCGATGGTCAGCTCGACCAGGGTCACCTGTCCCCGCTCCAGCTTCAGCAGCCGGACCAGGTCCCCCACCGTGACCGCCTCCTCCACCAGCGCGGTGAGGACGTGCGGGGGGCTCATCGGCACGTCGACGCCCCAGGCCTCGGTGAACAGCCACTCGTTCTTGGGGTGGTTGACCCGGGCCACCACGTGGGGGACGCCGTACTCCTGCTTCGACAGGAGCGAGATCACCAGGTTGTCCTCGTCGTCGCCGGTGGCCGCGACGATCACGTCGGCGGAACGGACCTCGGCCTTGTCGAGGACCCACGGCTCGCAGGCATCGCCCAGCACGAAGCTGACGCCGGGCGCGTCCTGCTGGGCCCGCTCCAGCACCGCGGGGTCCAGCTCGACCACCATCACCTGGTGCCCGCGCTCGTGCAGGTCGAACGCCAGGTGCCGCCCGATGTTGCCCGCGCCGGCGACCACGATCCTCATCGACTCACTCCGCCACCGGCTCCAGCAGCAGGTCGAACTTGTCGGTGGCGTCCTTGTGCACGACGAAGTGAGCCACGTCGCCCTCCTGGAACGTGGAGTCGTCCTTCGGGATGAACCCGGTCCCCCCTCGCTCCACGCCGATCACCTCGACCTCACCATCGGACTCGACGGATGAGATCTTCTTCCCGACCAGGTGGTCGGGCAGCTCGACCTGGAGGTGGAGCAGGAACCCACCGGCCAGCGTGTCGCGCATCGTCTCCTTCCCGTGGAACAGGAGGTACTGGACCTGTTTGGCTGCCCACCGCACGCTGGCCACGGTGGGGATGTCGAGCTTCTCGTAGATATCTGCCCGCCGGGGGTCGTAGATCCGGGCGATCACCTTCGGCACCTTGAAGTACTCTCGGGCCACCCGGGCCGACACGATATTCGAGTTGTCGCCGTTCGACACCGCGATGAATGCGTCGGCGTCGCGGATCCCGGCCTTCTCCAGGACCTCCCGATCGAACCCGAGGCCCACGATCGTCTTGGCCTCGAACCCGGGGGGAAGTCGGTCGAACGCTTCCTTGCGCTTGTCGACGATGGAGACGGTGTGTCCGGCCTTGGCCAGCTGGATCGTCAGCTCGGCCCCGACCCGGCCACATCCCATGATCACGAAATGCACGGCGGACAGCGTAGCGCGGCCGGCCGGCAAGCCCAACCCTGACCGCGCCGGAACCGCCGGCGCCCCGTGCCACAATGCCCTCCATGGCCTCGGTGGGGTCGATGCTGAAGCGGGTCCTGCTGGGCCGACAGATGGAGTCGGCACGCCTGGAGCACACCCTGCTCCCCAAGGTGCTCGCCCTGCCGGTGTTCTCCTCGGACCCGCTGTCCTCCGTGGCGTACGCCACCGAGGAGATGATGCTCGTGCTCGTGACGGCCGGCGCGGCGGCCCTGAGTCTGATGATGCCGCTGGCCGGGGTGATCGTCCTGGTCCTGGCGATCGTGGTGACCTCGTACCGGCAGACGGTCCGGGCCTACCCTCGCGGTGGTGGCTCCTACATCGTGGCCCGCGAGAACCTGGGGACGGTGCCGGGCCTCGTGGCCGCCGCGGCGATCCTGATCGGGTACGTGGTCACCGCGGCGGTGAGCGTGACGGCAGGGGCCATCGCCGTGAGCTCGGCGGCGCCCGGCCTCGCCGAGCAGCGGGTTCCGGTGGCCCTTGTGTTCATCGTGGTCATCGCGCTGGCGAACCTGCGGGGCGTCCGCGAGTCCGGAACGCTGTTCGCCGTCCCCACCTACGGGTTCGTGGTCCTCGTCTACGTCACGATCGCTTCGGGGCTGGTCCGGTGCCTGGGCGGCTGCCCTCGGGCGGAGACCGCTGATCTGCCGCTGGAAGCAGGCGCTGGACTGAGCCTCTTCTTGATCCTCCGAGCGGCCACCCAAGGCGCCTCGGCCCTGACCGGCGTCGAGGCGATCGCCGACGGGGTCCAGGCCTTTCGGCGGCCCCAGGGGCGGAACGCCGCGGCCACGCTCGGGATCCTCGGCGTGATGTCGGCCTCGCTGTTCATCGGGGTCACCGCGCTCGCCCGCCTCCTCCAGGTGCGGGTTACCGAGGAGACGGTCGGGTCCGCGTCCGTCCTCTCTCAGATCGGGCAGACCGTGTTCGGCCGCGGCATCCTGTTCTTCGTTCTCCAGATCTTCACGGCCTTGATCCTGATCGTGGCGGCGAACACGGCATATCAGGACTTCCCACGCCTCTCCGCCATCCTGGCCGGCGACCGATTCGTGCCGTCGCAGTTCCGGAACCGAGGCGACCGGTTGGTGTTCTCGAACGGAGTGATCGTGCTTTCGCTGCTGGCCGCGTTGCTCGTGTGGGCGTTCGACGCCAGCCTGACAAGCCTGATCCCCCTCTACCTCGTCGGGGTGTTCACCGCGTTCACGCTGTCCCAGGCCGGCATGGTCCGTCGGTGGGTCTCGCGCAAGGAGCCACGGTGGGTGCGCAACGCCGTGATCAACGCGATCGGCGCCACGACCACGGGGATCGTCCTGGTCGTGGCCATCCTCACGCGATTCCGGGAGGGAGCATGGATGGTGGTGGCCGCCATCCCGGTGATCGTGCTCCTGTTCCTCGGCGTGAAGCGCCACTACGACGCTGTGGCCCGCGAGCTCAACCGAGGGACGCTCCGGTTCGGAGAGACCGGACGGAACCACGTCGTGTTCGTCATGACGGGGTTCGGCGCCGCGACGGCGGAAGCTCTCGGCTACATCCGGTCGCTCCGCCCAGCCAGCCTGGAGCCGCTCTATGTCGGAAGGGGACCGCTGGAGGACGCCCAGGCGCGGTGGTCGGAGCTGGCGGGGGACGCCGTTCCGCTCGTGGTCCCGGGGCCCGGCGACCCCGTCGACGCGGTGATCCACTTCGTCCGAGGCATCCCGCGCGCCCCCGAGGACTTCATCACCGTGGTCATCCCCGAACTGTTCCGGAAGCGCTCCCTGATCAGCGCGCTGATGATGCCGGTGACGTTCCGCCTCAAGGTCCGACTCTTGCGAGAGCCCCAGGTGGTGATCACCGACGTGCCCGTGCTGCAGGAGGATGGCCAGCCGGAGGGAGTGGCCGCCCGTTCCCTGATCCCCGAGCGGGTCGAGGCGCTCGTGTTCGTGGCCATGCCCCACGACGCCGCGGTTCGAGCGGTGAATTACGCTGTATCGCTGAACGCGCACGAAATCCGGGCGGTGTTCCTGGCCACCGATCCCGAGGAGGCGCCCGAGGTCCTCCGCCGTTGGGCCGAGCTGGGGATCGACGTGCGGCTGGAGATCGTGGACGCACCGTTCCGGGACCTTGGGCCCCCGCTGCTCAACGAGGTCCGTCGGGTCACCGCCGATGCCGGAACGGTCGCGGCCGTGGTGATCCCGGAGTTCCTCGTCACGCGGTGGTGGCACCGGCTTCTGCACAACAACCGCGCGCTGTTCATCAAGCGCCAGTTGCTGTTCGAGCCCCGTGTCATCCTGTCCAGCGTCCCGTACCAATTGAGGAGGTCCGATGGATCGAGATGAGGCGATCGCCTTCGTCAGGGAGAAGGCCGAGAAGGAGACAACGGTCCGACATCTGCTCAGCGTCGAGGGCGTGATGCGCCGGTTGGCTCGCCACTTCGGCGAGGACGAGGAGACGTGGGCGCTGACGGGGCTGTTCCACGACCTCGATCAGGACCAGACGCACGAGGACGCCGACCGCCACGCGTTCCTGGCGGCGGAGTGGCTTCGGGAAGCCGGCGTGGCCGAGCCCATCGTGAACGGCGTGTTGGCCCACGCCCACGAGCGCTACCGGTCCGACCGAATGTCGCGGGCGGTCGTCCACGCGGACGCCGTGGCCGGGCTCCTCGTCGCCGCCGCGCTGGTCCGCCCGGAGAAGTCGAACGGGATGAAGGTGTCTTCGGTCAAGAAGAAGCTGAAGGATAAGGCGTTTGCGCCCGGCGTGAACCGCGATGAGGTCACCGGCGTCGACGAGGGGATCGGGATCTCCCTCGACGAATTCCTCGCCCTCGGCATCGAGGGGCTCCAGTCGGTCGCCCCGGAGATCGGGCTGGCCGGGTAGGCGGCTATCCCTCGTTTGGCTCGGGGATCCACCGGTACCCGAGGCCGGGCTCGGTCACGATGAAGCGCGGGCGGCTTGGGTCCTCGCCGAGTTTGCCCCTGAGCGCCCGCACGTAGACACGCACGTAGTGGGTCTCATTCTGGTAGCCGGGCCCCCAGACCTTCGACAGGAGCCACCGGTGTGTCAGCAGCTTCCCCGGGTGCGTCACGAGAGCCTCCAGCAGGCGATACTCGGTGGGGGTGAGGCGGACCCGTTCCCCCCGCAAGGTGACGAGCTGACGAGCCAGATCCACCTCGAGCTCGCCGAACCGGAGCACGGCGCCGTCGCCGGTCTCCGGATGGGCACGCCGTTCCACCGCGCGCATCCTCGCCAGGAGCTCACCGATCGAGAACGGCTTCGTGACGTAGTCGTCGGCGCCGGCATCGAGCGCGGCGACCTTGTCGTCCTGAGACTCCCGCACGGAGAGCACGAGCACCGGCGCCTCGGAGAAACCGCGCAGGCGGCGGATCACTTCATGTCCGTCGATGCCGGGGAGGCTGAGGTCGAGGATGACCAGGTCGACGGCATCGGTTGCGAGGACGTCGAGGGCGGCCTCTCCGCTCGCTGCGGAAAGGACCTCGTAGCCGCGCGCCCGCAGGCTCGTCTGGACGGCGCGGCGGATCTGCGGGTCGTCGTCGACGATCAGGACGCGGGACGCCATCAGTCCGCGTCGCGGATCGGGAGGCGGAATACCACGGCGGTGCCGCCGCCGGGGGCGTCCTCGATCCAGATCGTGCCACCGTGGGCCACGACAACGGCGTGGGCGATGGCCAGGCCGAGCCCTGACCCCGACACCGCGCCGTCGGATCGGAAGAACGGCTCGAAGACGCGGCGACGCAGCTCCGGATCGATCCCCGTCCCCTGGTCGGCGATCCGCACCTGGACGGCGTCCTGCCACCGAGCAGCCGACACGCTGATCTGGGAGCCGGGCGGGCTGTACTTGGCCGCATTCTCCAGGATGTTCGTGAGGGCCTGGTCGATCTGCACCACGTCGACCGGCACATCAGGGAGGTCTTCGCGAAGCACCACGTTCAATCGGTGCCGCTCGAGGACCGGGGCCAGCCGGGCCAGGACGCCCTCGATGACCTCGTCGATCGCCGTCGGCCGCTTGCTGGGCGTGAGCGCCCCGGCCCGAAGCCGGGTCAGGTCGAGGAGGTTCCCGACCAGGCGGTCGAGCCGTTCGGCCTCGTGGCTGATCGTTTGCAGGAGTTCGATGCGGCCGTGCCGGTCCAGCTCTGCCTCGGGATCGAGCAGGCTCGAGACCGACGCGAGGATCGAGGCAAGTGGCGTGCGGAGGTCGTGGGTGACCGACTGCAGCAGTGCGGCCTGGAGCTGACTCCTTTCGGCTGCGTCCCGGGCCTCGGTGGCCTCGGTTGCCAGCCGGGTGCTCTCCACGGCAAGGGCCATCTGTGACGCGAACGCCCGGATCAGCTGTCGCTCGCCCTGGCCGAGCGATGGGCCCTCCGGGTTCGCATACGTCCGGATGGCGGCCACGGCCTCCCCGCCCACCTCGAGCGGGAACTCTTCCCGATGCATCGCGGGGCCCGGCGGAGCCCCGACCTCCGCCGCGACCCGGCCGTCGGGCGTCATGGCCACCTCGTATCGAGGCACGCCCGTCAGCTCGACCAGTGCGCGGCCGAACCGCTCGAACACACTCTCCGGCGACGCCCCTGACAGGAGCCGCGCTCCGAGGTGCTGGAGCAGCCGGGCCTCCCGCTCGCGACGCTCGGCCCGGTCCCTCTGGGTGGTAGCCCTCGACACGAGCGTCCCCACGACCGCAGACACCAGGAGGAACACGACCAGGGCAACCAGATCTTCGGTCTTGCCGACGCTGAATGTCCCCACCGGAGGCGTGAACGAGAAATTGAGCGCCAGGAACGAGAGGATGGATGCCAGGAGGCCGGCGGCGGAGCCGCCGATCAACGCGGCCCCGGTCACCGCCAGGACGAAGCCGAGAGCGGCCATCGCCGTGGTGGTCTCGAACGGCAGGGCAGCCACCGTCGTGACCAGGGCGGGGAGGAGCACGGCCGGGATGATCACCCTGGCCGCGGTGGGCCATCGGGAAGGCCGCAGGGACCACACGCTCCTGAGTTTCGACCCCCCGATTCCGATCCGCCACTGGCCTCGGCGGTTTTCCCGAAACGTTTACCGACCTGGCGGCCTCGTTGACGTTCGGTTTACGCCCCCGGGCCGAGAGTAGGGCCGACAAGGAGGCGTGATGCTGCTCGGTCTGATCGTGGGGATCGCCATCGGGCTCCTGCTCGGTCCGGCGCTTCGATCGTGGCTCGTGTGGCGCGAGCACGTCGATGCCGATCGTGAAGCGCGCCTGCACGAGGAGATCCTTCGGCGGCTGGCCCAGCCGTCCGCCGATGAGCCGTCCCGGACGGGGCGGCCTCCTGACGCCTGATGCGAACGGCGCCGCCCACCCTCGACCGGGAGCCGAGGGTCCAGGGAAGGGGTGTGCTCAAGCGCGTCCTGTTGGGGCGAGCGATCTCCACCGCAAAGCACGAGCATCACCTGCTGCCGAAGATCCTGGCGCTCCCCGTGTTCTCCTCGGACCCCCTCTCCTCCGTTGCCTACGCCACGGAGGAGATGATGGCGGTGCTGGCCCTGGCGGGGGCCGGTGCATTCGCCCTGATGATGCCCCTGGCCGGGCTGATCGCGGTCGTCCTGGCGATCGTCATCACGTCCTACCGGCAGACGGTTCGGGCCTACCCGCGTGGGGGCGGTTCGTACATCGTGGCCCGGGAGAACCTCGGAACGATCCCCGGCCTGACCGCCGCGGCCGCGATCCTGCAGGACTACGTGCTGACGGTGGCGGTGAGCGTGACCGCCGGGACCGTGGCCATCGTCTCCGCGTTCCCCGGCCTGGCGGAGGAGCGGGTGCCCATCGCCGTGGGTCTCATCGCGTTCATCGCGCTGGCGAATCTCCGTGGCGTGAGGGAAGCCGGCACGCTCTTCGCCATCCCCACCTACGGATTCGTGATCACGGTGTTCATCACGCTCGGTGTCGGCCTGGTCCGCTGCGTGTCCGGCTGTCCCACGGCGGCCGTCGAGGCGCCGCTTCGTGCCACGGAGGCGCTGTCGTTGTTCCTCGTGCTCAAGGCGTTCGCATCGGGATCGACGGCCCTCACCGGCGTCGAGGCCATCGCCGACGGCGTGCAAGCGTTTCGCCGTCCCCAGTCGAAGAACGCCGCCACGACGCTGGCGGTCATGGGCGCCATGTCGATCTCCATGTTCCTGGGAATCACGTTCCTGGCTCGCGCTCTCCATGTGCCCGCCGGGCACGGCGAGCGGTCGGTCCTGGCGCAGATCGGCGACACCGTCTTCTCCGGCGGCGCGATGTTCTTCGTCCTGCAGGTGTTCACCGCGCTGATCCTGATCCTGGCGGCGAACACGGCGTACCAGGACTTCCCACGGCTGTCGTCGATCCTGGCCCGGGACGGGTTCGTCCCCCGCCAGTTCCAGAACCGCGGGGATCGCTTGGTGTTCTCCAACGGCATCATCGTCCTGTCGGCCTTCGCCATCCTCCTGGTCTGGGTGTTCGACGCCGACCTCACCCGTCTGATCCAGCTGTACGTGGTCGGGGTGTTCACCGCGTTCACGCTCTCCCAGACCGGGATGGTCAGGCGGTGGATGACGATGAGGGAGATGGGGTGGCGGCGCGGCGCCATCATCAACGGCATCGGAGCTACCGCGACCGCCATCGTGCTGGTCATCGTGGCCGTGACGAAGTTCGCCGGGGGCGCCTGGATCGTCATCAGCGCGATGCCGGTGATCGTGACGTTCTTCCTGCTGGTGCACCGGCACTACGAGAGCGTTCGGCGGGTGCTCGAGCGCGGGGCCGTCCGGTACGGGCAGGCCGGGACCAATCACGTCGTGCTCGTCCTCACCGAGGTCGATGCTGCGGCGGCCGAGGCGTTCGGATACGTGCGCTCGTTCCGGCCGGCGTCCCTCGACGTCGTGTACGTGGGTTCCGCGGGGAGCGCGGATGCCGAACGTGCCTGGCACCTGCTGGCCCCTAACGGGCCCGCCCTCGACGTCCTCGATGGGGCGGACCCCGTCGGCGCCGTGGTGGACTTCCTCCGCCGGATCCCTCGAGGTGCGGACGACTTCATCACGGCGGTGATCCCCGAGATGTTCCGCAAGCCCTCGCTGCTCCATGCGGTCTGGAAGCCGGTGACCTTCCGGCTGAAGCTGAGGCTCCTCCGCGAGCACGGCGTGGTGGTCACGGACGTGCCCCTTGTGTCCGGCGGTGGACGGCCTGACGGGGTCGACGGCCGCCCGCTGATCCCCGAGCGGGTGGTGGCGTTGGTGTTCGTGGCGGCGCCGCATGACGCCACCGTTCGGGCGGTGAACTACGCGCGGACGCTGGACGCCGAGGAGACCCGGGCGGTGTTCCTGGCGACGGAGCCCGAGGATGCCCTCGGGATCCTGGAGGGGTGGGCCGCTCGCGGCATCGGCGTCCAGCTCGACGTCGTCGAGGCGCCGTTCCGCGACCTCGGCCCGCCGCTGCTCGAGGAGGTCCGCCGGGTCACGGCGGAGCCGGGGACGGTCGCGGCCGTGGTGGTCCCGGAGTTCCTGGTGACCCGGTGGTGGCACCGGATCCTCCACAACAACCGGGCCCTGTTCATCAAGCGGGCGCTCTTGTTCGAGCCTCGGGTCATCCTGTCGAGCGTCCCGTTCCCGCTGGACTGACCGGCTCCGAGGGCTCCCTCCCCGCCCGCCTGGCCCGGATGCGTCGGATCAGCCACCACGCCACGACCGCGACCGTGATCGCGGCGATGGCCCAGCTGATCGGATTGCCGTATCGGAGGAAGCTCTCCCAGTTCGCCCCGAGCAGCATCCCCGCCCACGTCAGCGCGAACGTCCAGGGCAGGCAGCCCAGGAACGTGTACAGGGTGAACTTCCAGAAGTTCATGCGGGCCACGCCCGCGGGGAGCGAGATGAAGGTGCGGATCACCGGCAGCAGCCGGGACACGAACACCGCGAGCTCGCCCCGCCGCTCGAACCAGTCGTGAGCACGGTCGAGCTCGTGCTCGCGGAGGAGCACGTACCGGCCCCACCGGTTGATCAGCGGCCGCCCGCCCACGTACCCGACCCAGTACGCCAGCCACGAGCCGATCACGTTGGCGATCGTCCCGACCAGCGCCACCCACACGAAGTCGAGGTCCCCCCGGGAGACCAGGAACCCGCCGAACACCATGGTGACCTCGGACGGGATCGGGATGCACGCGGACTCCAGCACCATGAGCACGAACACCGCGGGATACCCGTAGGCGCCGAGGTAGTCGGTGATGACGTGCTCAAGCCACTCGAGCATGGGCCTGCCAGCCTACAGGGTCGAGTCGTCACCCCGCGCTAGCATTTGGGCGTCTCGGGGAACAAAGGAGGGGGCTCAACGCGTTCCACCGCCGAGCCGACAACTTGACAGGCTCCCTCCGGAAGAGTACAGAGGCGCGTTTGATGGCAAAGAACCTGGTGATCGTGGAGTCGCCGACCAAGGCGAAGACCTTGGAGCGGTACCTCGGGCGCGAGTTCACGGTGAAGGCCTCGATGGGCCACATCCGCGATCTGCCGGAGAGCAAGATCGGGGTGGACACCGAACGGAACTTCGAGCCCGAGTACGTCGTGCCCGACGCCAAGAAAAAGGTGGTCACGGCGCTGCGTCGCGCGCACAAGGGCACCGACGAGCTGTGGCTGGCCACCGACTTCGACCGCGAGGGCGAGGCCATCGCGTACCACCTCGCCGAGCTGCTCGACGTCGACGTCGAGGAGGCCAAGCGGGTCACGTTCACCGAGATCACGAAGGAGGCGGTGCGGTCGGCATTCGCCGATCCCCGGACGATCGACGTCCGCCTGGTCGAGGCCCAGCAGGCCCGCCGGATCCTCGACCGTCTGGTCGGGTACAAGCTGTCCCCGATCCTGTGGAAGAAGGTGCGCACCGGCCTGTCGGCCGGGCGCGTTCAGTCTGTGGCGCTCCGCCTGGTCGTCGATCGGGAGCGGGAGATCCAGAAGTTCAAGCCGAAGGAGTACTGGACGGTCGACGCCCGGCTCACCCCCGACGGCGACGACCTGGCCTTCGTGGCTCACCTCGACTCGATCGGCGAGGACCGGGTCAAGACGCCCACCGAGCGGAAGAAGGGCACCGTGCTCAAGGAGGCCGATGCCCGGCAGCACTCGGCCAACCTCGAGCGGGCCGCCTACCGGGTCGCCGAGATCCGGAAGAAGGAGGTCAAGCGCCGGCCCTCCCCGCCGTTCACCACCTCGACGCTTCAGCAGGAAGCCGGTCGGAAGCTGGGGTTCTCGGCCCGGAAGACCATGCGGGTGGCCCAGCAGCTGTACGAGGGCGTGAGCCTCCCCGGCGAGGGCCAGACCGGCCTGATCACCTACATGCGGACCGACTCGACCACGATGGCCGAGTCGGCACTGCGGGAGATCCGCCAGGTGGTGAAGCAGCAGTATGGAGAGCGGTACACGCTCTCGAAGCCGCGCCGGTACAAGACCACCTCGCGCGGCGCCCAGGAGGCCCACGAGGCGATCCGTCCCACCTCGGCCGCCCGTATCCCCGACACTGTCGAGGCGCACCTCAGCCAGGATCAGGCCAAGCTCTACCGCCTGGTGTGGCAGCGTGCCATGGCCAGCCAGATGGCCGACGCCATCCTCGACCAGGTCTCGGTCGACATCGAGGCCACGGCCGACGCCGCGCCGCGATACCTTCTGCGGGCCACCGGCCAGACCGTCAAGTTCGATGGGTTCCGCCGGGTGTACTTCGAGTCGGCCGACGATGCGCCCGACCGCGACGCCGAGGCCCGCCTGCCCGCGCTGGACCAGGAGCAGGCGCTCCGGCTGCTGGAGATCGTGCCCGAGCAGCACTTCACCCAGCCGCCGCCGCGCTACACGGAGGCCTCGCTGGTCAAGGAGCTGGAGAGCCGGGGGATCGGGCGGCCCTCGACGTACGCGCCGACGATCTCGAACCTCGAGGACCGGAAATACGTCTACGTCGAGCAGCGCCGGCTGTTCCCCGAGGACGTGGCCTTCGTCGTCATCGACCTCCTCGTCGAGCACTTCTCGGAGATCGTCGACTATGACTTCACCGCCCGGATGGAAGAGGAGCTGGACGACGTGGCGGAAGGAAAGATGCGGTGGGTCCAGGTCCTCGACGAGTTCTACGGCCCCTTCGAGCGGCTGCTCGAGAAGAAGGAGGACGAGATCGAGCGGCCCAAGGAGGAGCTCGACGAGACGTGTCCGAAGTGCAAGGAGGAGGGTCGCGATCCCCCCGGTCAGCTCGTGATCAAGCTCGGGAAGGCCGGCCGGTTCGTGGCCTGCGACCGCTGGCCGGAATGCGACTACTCTCGCGACCTCGACGGCAAGGAGCGGCCCGAGCCGGAGCCGATCGGCGAGACCTGTCCCCAGTGCAAGGAGGAGGGCCGCGACCCCCCCGGCGACCTCGTGAAGCGGTACGGTCGGTACGGTCCGTTCGTGGGGTGCTCGAGGTATCCGGAATGCAAGTACGTGAAGCGCGAGGAGCAGAAGACCGGGGTCACCTGCCCGAAGTGCAAGGAGGAGGGACGGGAGCCGCCGGGCGAGCTGGTCGTCAAGCGGGCCCGGCGCCGGCGTGGGAGCGTGTTCTACGGCTGCAACCGCTATCCGGAGTGCGACTTCACCGTGAACCAGCGGCCGCTGACCGAGGCGTGCCCCAAGTGCGGCGGCCTGCTGACCGAGGGCCCGAAGGGCATCAAGTGCGTGAACGGCGACTACGAGGCCGAGGCGGGAGGGGGTCCGACCGAGGCCGCCTGAGGGCCGGCTAGCCGATGGCCACCGTCTCCGAGGAGATCGCCGCTCTCCGGGGCACCCGGCCGGCCACGTTCCGCACCCTCCTCAGAGATCCCGTTTTCTCGCGGCTCTACCGGGCCATCCTGGTGTCATCGCTCGGCGATTGGATCGGCTTCGTGGCCGTGGTCGCCCTGGTGACCCGGATCGGCGGTGGGAGCGCCGGGTTCGCTGTGTCCGGCATCATGCTGGCCCGGCTGCTGCCGTCGATCGTGTTCGGCCCGTTCGCCGGTGTGCTGGTCGACCGGTTCGACCGGAAGCGGCTGATGGTGATCGCCGACGTGGTGCGAGGGATCGGCTACGCCACCCTGCCCCTGATCCCGCGTCTGCCGTGGATCTACGCGATGTCGTTCCTGATCGAGTGCCTGTCGCTCCTGTGGACGCCGGCCCGGGACGCCATGATCCCGAACCTGGTGCCGCGCCGGCAGCTCTCCAACGCGAACACGATCGCGCTGGCCACCGGGTACGGCACGCTGCCGCTCGGGGGGATCGTGTACACGGCCCTCGCGGGGATCGGTGCGAGCCTCGGTGGGGGCTTCGAGTACTTCGATCAGAACCCGCAGGCCATCGCGCTGTGGGCCAATGCGCTGACGTTCGCGTTCTCGGCCTGGATGATCCAGCGGCTCCCGGTGCGGGCGGCGGCCCGGCGGCCCCGCGCCGGCAAGCTCGGCGCGGGGGACGCCTTCGCCGACATGCGTGAGGGCGTGCGGTTCCTCAAGGACCACGCGTTCGCCCGGGCCATGACCGTGGGGATCGTCCTGGCGTTCACCGGCGCGGGCGCGGTGATGTCGGTCGGGCCGATCTTCGCCCAGACCACGCTCGGCGGCGGGCCCACGGCCTGGGGGTTCCTGGTCACGGCCGTGGGCGTGGGACTGGCGCTGGGCATGGCCGTGGTCGGGCAGATCTACAAGGTCGTCGACAAGGACACTCTCTTCGGACTGGCGATCCTCGGCGGCGGCGTCGCCCTGATCGTCCTCGCAGCCACGCCGAACGTGGCCCTGGCCGCGGTGGTCACGATCGTCATGGGAGCTGCCGCCGGGGCCACCTGGGTGACCGGATACACCCTCCTCCACGAGAACGTGACCGACGAGCTGCGCGGCCGGGTGTTCGGCTCGCTCACGGTCCTGGCCCGTCTGGGGCTGTTCCTGTCGCTGGCGGGCTTCCCGCTACTGGCCCAGGCATTCAGCGGCTTCGACGTCGGAGGCCCCCGCCTGGCACTCTGGGCGGGAGCGCTGGTGATGATCGTGGGCGGGATCTGGTCGAGGAGCGGTCTCTCGAAGAGCCGCCTCACCCGTCCCCGGCCGCTCCGGCTGTTCCCACGGCTTCGCAAGACCGAGCGCCGCGGCTCCTTCATCTCCTTCGAGGGGATCGAAGGAGCTGGGAAGGGGACGCAGGTCCGGCTGGCCAAGGAGTTCCTGGAGTCGGAGGGTCACGACGTGCTGGTCACCCGCGAGCCTGGCGGGACCCGGCTCGGCGAGCACCTCCGAGACACGCTGCTCGAGCACGACCAGAGCTCGGTGGACGCCCGGGCCGAGGCCCTCCTGTTCGCGGCGAGCCGGGCCCAGCACGTGTCGCACGTGATCCGCCCGGCCCTCGAGGAGGGGAAGGTCGTCCTGTGCGATCGGTACCTCGACTCGTCGCTGGCGTACCAGGGCACCGGCCGCGGCCTCGGCGAGCAGGATGTCCTGTCGCTGAACGTGTGGGCCACGCAGGGGCTGTTCCCGGACCTGGTGATCCTGCTGCACCTCGAGCCGGGCCGGGGGCTGTCCCGGATCGAGGGTGACCAGGACCGCATCGAATCCGAGGACGAGGCGTTCCACGCCAAGGTGGCCGACGCGTTCCTGCGCATCGCTGAGGACCACCCCGAGCGCTTCCGGGTGATCGACGCCGCCGGTCCCCCCGACCAGGTCCACGGGCGCGTTCGCGAGGAGCTCGAGGCGTTCTTCCCCAAGGACTCCGAGGAGGGTCCGGGGTGAGCGAGGTGCTCCGACGGGTGCCCGGCCAGCCCGACGCGGTGGCGTTCCTGGAGCGTGCCGCCGAGCGGCCGCACCATGCCTACCTGTTCGCCGGGCCGGAGGGGTCGGGCAAGCAGCAGGCGGCCCGGGCGTTCGCCGCGGCGCTCCTCTGTTCTCGCGGCGGCTGCGGGGAGTGTCGCGACTGCCGGCTGGCCCTGGAGGACCGCCACCCGAACCTGGTCGTGGTCGAGCCCCAGGGACGGGACATCCGGGTCGGCGAGAGCGCGGACGAGGACGGCACGGCCCGGTGGCTGGTGGCCCGGGCCTCGCTGACCGCGCCGGAGCCGAACCGGAAGGTGTTCCGGGTGGACCAGGCCGACCGGATGACCGAGGAGGCGGCCGACGTTCTGCTGAAGGCGCTGGAGGAGCCGCCCCCCGAGACGGTGCTGATCCTGTCATCGGCGCGGCCCGACGAGGTCCCCGAGACGGTGCTGTCCCGTTGCCAGGTTGTGACGTTCCGCCCCCTCTCCGAGGGGTTCGTGATCGACGCGCTCCTCGCGGAAGGCGTCGACGATGCCCGAGCCCGCCTGGCTGCCCGGCTGGCCGGAGGCAACCTGGGCCGGGCCCGGCGGATCGCCAAGGACCCGGAGGGGCTGGCGTTCCGGGACGTGGCGCTCGGCACGCTCGGGCTCGAGGGCGCCGCGGGAGCCCTGGACGCGGCGGACCGGCTGCTAACGGCGGCCGGGGAGTACCGGACCCGGGTGGCCTCCCGCCTGGACGAGGAGCTGGAGCCGTTCCTCGACGCCGAGACGGGGAAACCGCTCGAGCAGTACCGAGGAGCGATCCGCCGGATGGAGCAGCGGCACCAGCGGCAGGAACGGCGGGCCGAACGAGAGTTCCTGGATGCCGCGCTCCTCGCGCTGGAGTCGTGGTTCCGCGACGGCCTGCTTGCGGGCTCGGGGGGAGAACCGGATTGGTCGATCAACCTCGACCGGGAGCCGCCGGCGATCCGTCCGGCCGAGGCGGCCCGGGCGGTGGAGGCCCTCGAAGGAGCCCGGTCCGCCCTGGCCGATGAGACCAACCTCAACGCGCGGATGGTGCTGGAGGAAGCGTTCCTCCGGCTGGCCGCGGTCGAAGTCGCCGGGTGAGCCCGCGCTAGACTGAACGCGCGCCGGAGTAGCTCAGTTCGGCAGAGCACGCGATTCGTAATCGCGGGGTC
>CALAEC010000056.1 GCA_937890785.1 uncultured Actinomycetes bacterium | reverse complement strand
GCGTTTCGGACTGAGGACCGCGTCGCCTATGACCTCGGATCGGGGGCCGGCCTGCCCGGGATCGTGCTCGCGTGTGCGCTCCCCGACCGCCGGTTCCGCCTGATCGAGCCGCGACGAAAGGCGGTGGCCTTCCTCGAGCTGGCTATCGAGCGGCTGGGCCTCGCCAACGTCGAGATCCTCGGTGTGCGCGCCGAGGACCTGGACGAACTCGCGGACGTGGTCACCGCCCGGGCGTTCGCTCCCCCAGAGCACGCATGGGCCGGGGCGTCGCGCCTGCTCCGTCCGGGAGGGCGGCTGGTCTACTTCGCGGGAGCACGACTCCAGGATCCCGTAGCCTTAGCTCGAACGTTCCCTGAGCCTCCCGCCGAGGTCGAGGTCGTCGGGGCGGTTGATTCCCCGGCCCCGCTCGTTATCATGTCCCGAAGGTGAGCATGTTCAGACGGAAGCGGGCCGAACGGCAGGCGCTAGCCTCCGTCCAGGCCCGTGGGCCCCGCGTGGTCGCCGTCGCCAACCAGAAGGGAGGCGTCGGCAAGAGCACCACTGCGGTCAACTTGGCGGCCTCGCTGGCCGAGCTCGGCCTGAAGGTCCTCGTCATCGACCTGGACCCCCAGGGGAACGCCTCCACCGGGCTCGGCATCGACCCGGGTCGCCGCACCATCGGCACCTATCAGGTCATGTCCCAGGGAACGCCGGCGGACTCCGCCGTGATGGAGACCTCGGTGCCCGGTGTCTGGGCGATCCCCTCCACGATCGACCTGGCAGGCGCCGAGATCGAGCTGGTCGGGCAGATCTCCAGGGAGAACCGGCTGGCCAGGGCCATCGAGCCGCTGGTCGGCACCTACGACATCGTGCTCCTGGACTGCCCGCCCTCCCTGGGGCTCCTCACGGTCAACGCGCTCTCAGCCGCCCATGAGCTCATCGTGCCGATCCAGTGCGAGTACTACGCGCTCGAGGGCCTCGGGCAGCTCCTTCGGAACGTCAGGTTGATCCAGCAGAACCTCAACCCCAACCTGAGACTTACCGGGATCGTCCTGACCATGTACGACGCTCGGACCAAGCTCTCCGAACAGGTCGTGGCGGAGGTCCGGCGGTACTTCGGTCCCAGGGTGTATGACACTATCATACCCCGCACGGTCCGGCTCTCCGAGGCTCCCGGGTTCGGCAAGCCGATCACCGAGTACGACAGCAGCTCGAAGGGAGCCAGGGCGTACCGGGCCCTGGCCGCGGAGTTCCTGGAGCGGGAGGCAACGGACCTGCCGCTCCCGACCGAGGAGCCGCGCTCGGTGATCGCTGTCTCGGCCCAACACGACGAGCCCGGTTTCGAAGAGGACGACGAAGGAGGCGAGGAGGCGTGACCACCCAGAGAGGCGGGCTGGGCCGGGGACTCTCTGCGCTGATCCCCGGTGCGGCCGACGAGACCGGCTTGATCGAGGTCCCGGTGAACGCGGTATCCCCGAACCCACGCCAGCCTCGTCAGTCCTTCGACGAGGAGTCCCTGGAGGCCCTGGCCCGCTCCATCCGTGAGGTTGGCGTCCTCCAGCCGATCGTGGTTCGGGTGCTGAACGGCGGCTACGAGCTGGTGGCAGGGGAGCGGCGGCTCCGGGCGGCGAAGCTGGCCGGCCTGGCCACGATCCCCTCGATCATCCGGACCACCGACGACACGGAGTCGCTGCGGGAGGCCCTGATCGAGAACATCCACCGGCAGGACCTCGGGGCGCTCGAGCAGGCCGCGGCGTTCCAGGAGCTGCTCGAGGACCTCGGCGTGACCCAGGAGGTGCTGGCCGAGCGGCTCGGCCA
This sequence comes from uncultured Actinomycetes bacterium, assembly GCA_937890785.1. Lineage (GTDB taxonomy): Bacteria > Actinomycetota > UBA4738 > UBA4738 > CALAEC01 > CALAEC01. The sequence goes on along the minus strand of CALAEC010000056.1, from coordinate 5,842 downwards.
CTCCCGGCCGTACGTGACGAACACGATCCGCCTGCTCCAGCTCCCCGGCGAGGTCCAGCGGCTGCTGGCCGAGGGCAGCGTCACGGCCGGCCACGCCCGCGCGCTCCTTGGCCTCGACGACGCCGACGCGCAGCTGACCCTAGCGCTGCGCATCGCGGCCGAAGGGCTCTCGGTGCGGCAGACCGAGGAGCTGGTCCGCACGTACGCGGCACTGGGCGAGCCGCGGGCGGCCAGGGAGGCCCCGCCGCCCGACCCGAAGCTCCTCCAGTACGAGGAGGCCCTGGCCGAGACGCTCGATACCCGGGTCCACATCCAGCGGGCCCGACGGAAGGGCAAGATCGTGATCGAGTTCGGGTCGAAGACCGACCTCGGCCGGATCGTCACCCGGATCGTCGGCGAGGCCTAGCCGACCTCTGCCCTCGAGCCGGCGGGGGAGCGCTCGGTCAGCAGGTGGCCCAGCCGGCGTACCCCTTCCTCGATGGCGTCCTCCGGCGGATAGCAGAACGCCAGGCGGAGGCGGTCACGTCCCGACCCGTCGGCGAAGAAGGCGGTCCCCGGCACGTAGGCCACGCCGCGCTTCACGGCCTCGGGCAGCAGCGACTTCGCGTCGGTGCCCGGCACCGTGACCCACACGTAGAACCCGCCGGCCGGTCGCGTCCAGGCGGCATCGGCGGGGAAGTGCCGCTCCAGGGCGCTCAGGCAGGCGTCCCTGCGAGCTCGATAGACCTCGACCAGCTCCGCCAGGGTCCCGATCCATCGGTCCCGGTCGGCCAGCCAGGCCTCGGCCACGAGCATGTTGAGGTTCGAGGAGCACAGGTCCGCCGCTTCCTTCAGCAAGACCAGCTGCGAGGTCGTCCCGGCCGGGGCCACGGTCCATCCCACCCGGATCCCGGGGCAGAAGATCTTCGACAGCGTGCCGAGATAGATCACGTTCTCGGGGTCGAGCGACCGGAGGGACGGAAGCCGCTCACCCTCGAAACGCAGCATCCCGTAGGGGTCGTCCTCGACGATGGGAACGCCCGCGGCCCGGCACACCTCGACCAGCCGGCCCCGCCGCTCCAGCGAGAGCGTCACACCCGCGGGGTTGTGGAAGTTCGGGCACACGTATAGGAACTTCGGGCGAGCGCCGCCCGCCAGCGCCTCCTCGAGCCCATCGACCGACAGCCCCTCGTCGTCCATCGGGACCTGGAGGTACCGCGGCTCGTACACCGAGAATGCCGACAGCGCGCCGACGTAGGAAGGGGCCTCCACGGCGATCTGGTCGCCCGGATCGATGAACAGCTTCCCCACCAGGTCGAGGGCCTGCTGGGCGCCCACGGTGATCAGGACGTCGGCCGGCTCGGCCTCGATCCCTTGCTCGGCCATGAGCGCGGCCAGCCGAACCTTCAGGCTCTCCTGGCCCGAACCGGCGCCGTACTGCAGGGCCACGGTGGCTCGGTCGGTGATCACGTCAGTGACCACGCGAAGCACCTCATCCGAAGGCAGCGCCTGGACGAACGGCATGCCGCCGGCCAGCGAGATGACCTCGGGGCGAGCGGCCACCGCGAACAGGGCTCGAACCTCGGAGGCGGTCATGCCGGCCGCGCGGGCCGCGTACCGCTCTGCCATGGCGTCGGCCGGCACGTCCACGGCATCGTACCAGCAGTGCTCCGGTGTACCATCCCCCACGTGAGCGAGCTCCGCCGCGCCGGGCGAGCCATCGCTCTCGGGCTCGCGCTCGGGGCGCTCCTCGTCCTCGCCGCTCGCGGCCGACCCTAGAGGCTCCGTGGCCGGACGCCGCCTGGTCGACGTGACCCTCGACAACCTTGGGGACGTCCCGCCCGAGCCCCGGACCGGCCTGTACTGGGAGACCGACGCCGACGAGGAGTCGGCCGATCCCGCCTTCGACAAGGAAGAGTGGTTCTCCGAGGTCCTCCTCGAATGGGGTGCGTGCGGGCTGGCCCTGGTCGAGGAGGAGCGGGGCACCGTCGGATTCGCGCAGTTCGCCCTGCCGTCGTTCTTCCCACGGCTCTCGCGGTTCCGGTGCGGCCGGGTCTCCGAGGACGCCGTGTACCTGGCGTACTGCTACGTGGTGGCGGTCCGCCGCGGCTTCGGCGTCGGCACACAGCTGATCCGGGCGGTGGCCGCGGCGCTGCTCGAGCGGGACGTTCGGGCGCTGGAGGCACTGGGGGACCGCGAGCGGAGCGACGGGTGGGTCCTGCCGGCTTCGTTCCTGGGCGCGAACGGGTTCCAGGTGGTCCTGGAGGACCCCAGGTTCCCGTTGATGCGGCTCGACCTCACCACGGCGGTCCAACCGAAGGAGGCCGCCGGCCGGGCCGCCGTGCCCGGCGTGGCCTAGCCCTGGCGGCCGGCGCCGGCGGCCTGTCCGGCGAAGTACCGTTCCAGCGCCGTCGCCGTGGCCACCGCCACGTCCCGGATGAAGGCGTCCTCAGAGAGGAGCTGCTCTTCCTTCGGGTTCGTGATGAAGCAGGGCTCGATCTGCACGGCCGGCATGCGGGTCTCCCGCAGGATCGGGAACGACTTCGGGTGGGTCCGGCCGTCGCGGAGGCCCGTGGAGGCCGTCAGCTCGTCCTGCACGAACTCGGCGAGCGTGGCGCCGGCCACCGACGAGGCCCCCACGCCGCCGAAGTAGTACGCGGACGACCCCTCCGCGGCCGGGTCCTCGTGGCTGTTGAGGTGCATCGACACCAGGACGTCGGCGCCGGCGCGGTTGGCCCGGGCGGCGCGCTCCGACGCGTCGGGGTCCTCGCCGGCGGCGCGGAGCAGCCGCGGGTCGGAACCCCGTAGCTGCAGCTCGACCAGCAGTGCCTCGGCCAGGCGGTACGCGGCGTCGGCCTCCCGGGTGCCGGCCGGACCGATCGCGCCGGGGTCGTCGGGGCCGTGTCCCGGATCGACAGCCACCGTTCGGCCGTGGAGCGATCCCGAGCCCACGCGCATCGCCTCGGTCTCGCGCACCGCCGCCCGGCCCGGCCCCGTCACCGGCGCGGCCAACAGCCGGTCGAGGGCCTGCAGCGTGATCGGGCCAACGATCCCGTCCGACCGTAGGCCGACGTTCCGCTGGAAGTCCCGCACCGCCTGGGCGGTCTGGTCGCCGAAGATCCCGTCTTCCCGGCCGGGATCGAAGCCGAGGATGTTCAGCCGGCGCTGGAGCGCGCGGACGTCGTCGCCGCGGATGCTCGGCCGCCGGAGGTAGAGGACCCGGTCGCCGAGCGCGAACCCCGCCTCGACGAGCTCCTCCCAGGTTTCCGGGCCCACCAGGCCGTCGACCAGCAGGCCGCGCTCCTGCTGGAACGCCCGGATCGCCCCCTCGGTCGATCCGCCGTAGCTGTGGTCGTCGACCTCCGGCGCCTCGATGTGGAACCCCAGCGCCAGGAGGCGAGCGTGGACGTCGCGCACGGCGTCGCCGCGATCACCTCGGCGGATGGTCTGCACGGGGCGAAAGTGTAGCGCCGGGTCAGGCGGGGATGTGCTCCTGCAGCTCCCGCAGGATCGTTTCCTTGGGCTTCGCGCCGACGACGCGGGCCCGCTCTTCGCCGCCGACGAACAGGATCAGCGTGGGGATGCTCATCACCCCGTACCGGCGTGCCGTGTCGGGGTTGTCGTCGACGTTGAGCTTGGCCACTCGGATGACGTCGGACTTGTCCTGCCCGATCTCCTCGACCACCGGAGAGACCATGTGGCACGGGACACACCAGTCGGCCCAGAAGTCGACCAGCACGGGCACGTCCGACTTCAAGATCTCCTGCTCGAACGCCTGGTCGGTGACCTCGGTGACTCCCCCCATACCGTCCATCCTCCTCGTCAGTGCGCGTCCGGGCATGGCCCGGGATCAGTATGTTCCAACGTGGTTCCCGTATCCGCTATTCCATACCCGCGTAGAGCCGGGCCGCCAACCGATCGAAGCCGGCGGCGTCCCCCTCGCGGGCCAGCTCCGCCAGGCGCCCCTCGGCCCTGGTCGTCGCGTCCACCGAGGCCCGATACAACCGCGCCAACAGGGGATAGGGGTTCTCCCAGCCCCCCGGGCCCTCGATCCCAACGTGGAGGTGAGGAGGGAACTCATCCTCGCGGCCCGGGGGCCCGTAGCCGGTGTTGCCGACCAGCCCGAGCACGTCACCCGGCTCGACCGCCACGCCGACCCCCATGGACGGGTCGACCCGCGACAGGTGGGCGTAGAAGTAGTACTTGCCATCGACGCCGCGGACCCCCACGCGGGTACCGGAGTAGAACGTCCACCCCACCGCCTCGACGGTGCCGGCGGTCATCGACGTCACCGGCGTGCCCTCCTCGGCGACGATGTCGTTCCCCTGGTGCCGCCCAACGAGCTGCCAGCGGCCGTCGATCAAGCGGAACCGCGGGTCGTTCCAGTCCTCGGCAAGCTCGATCACGGAGAGCCAGTTCGACCGAGCCACGGGGAACGTGAAGCCGTCGACGACCACGGGCCGGTAGTACGCCGGCTCGGCCACGACCGCCACAGTCTGCGCCGGGCTCCGCGTCGCACCGGTCAGGGCTGCCGCGGAGATGAGTACGAGGACCACGAGGCGGGCGCTCCGCACCTCGCCAGGGTACCGGAGGCTAGTGACCGAGCGTCTCGAGGTAGCGCTCGGCGTCCATGGCGGCCTTGCACCCCATCCCGGCGGCCGTGATCGCCTGGCGGTAGGTGAAGTCGACGACGTCGCCGGCGGCGAACACCCCCTCGACGCTGGTCGCCGTGGTCGGCTCGCCCACCACGATGTACCCCTCGGTCATCTCGAGCTGCCCCTCGAAGATCTGCGTGTTCGGGACGTGTCCGATGGCGACGAACAGCCCCCCGGCGGCAAGCTCGCTCCGCTCGTCCGTCTTCACGTTCCGAAGCCGGACTCCGCTGACCTGACCGTCGCCGAGCACCTCGTCGACCACCGAGTCCCACACGAACGAGATCTTGTCGTTCTCGAAGGCCCGCTGCTGCATGATCTTCGAGGCCCGGAGCTCGTCCCGCCGGTGGACCACGGCCACCTTCGTGGCGAAGCGGGTCAGAAACAGCGCCTCCTCCATCGCCGAGTCGCCGCCGCCGACCACCACCAGGTCCTGGCCACGGAAGAAGAACCCGTCGCAGGTGGCGCAGGTCGAGACGCCCCGGCCGAGGAGCTGCTTCTCGCCGGGCACCCCCAGCATCTTGGCCTTGGCGCCGGTGGCCACGATCACGGATCGGGCCCGGAATTCCTCGTCCCCCGACCAGATGCCGAAGGGGGACGCGGAGAGGTCGACCCGGGTGGCGGCCTGGTGGAGCAGCTCGGCGTCGAACCGCGCCGCCTGCTTCTCCATCAGCTCCATCAGCTCCGGCCCGAGGATCCCCTCGGGGAACCCGGGGTAGTTCTCCACGTCCGTGGTCAGCATGAGCTGGCCGCCCGCATCGATGCCCTTCAGCACGAGGGGCCGGAGGTTGGCTCGGGCCGCGTAGAGGGCCGCGGTATAGCCGGCCGGGCCCGATCCGATGATGACGACGTTCCGCACGTCCACCGTTCGACTCATTCTCCCATAGGGGCCGGGGGTCTCTACCGGTTCCAACGCCGGGCTATTCCCCGCCTACAGCCGCTGGCTGGCCAGGGAGCGCAATCGGCAGTCGTCCCGGCCCACCACCCACATCACCAGTCGGTCGTAGGGCTGGTCCGGTGCCGGCCCCTGGAGGAACGAGGCGATGTAGGCCGGCTCGTCCTCGAACTCGGCCTCGAGGATGGTGAAGGGGACGATCAGCTGCTCCGGGGGGACCTCCGCGACGACGCAGCGGTAGACCTCGCGGAGGTCGCGGGGGAGCGTGGACGGGTCGAATGCCGCGTAGAAGGAGGTCGCGGATCGGGCCAGCCCC
>CALAEC010000055.1 GCA_937890785.1 uncultured Actinomycetes bacterium | reverse complement strand
GTCAGCGAGCTGTCGCGCGGCTGGATGTCGCTGTCGGGCGTCCTCAACACCCACTTCATGGGCGTGTACCTGCTGACGAGGCACGGCACCGACGAGCAGAAGGAGCGGTGGCTCCCCCGGATGGCCACCGGTGAGCTGCGGGCGGCGCTGTCGATGTCCGAGCCTGGCGCGGGCTCCGACGTCCAGGCCATCCGGTGCCGGGCGGTTCGCGAGGGCGACGAGTACGTAGTCACCGGCCAGAAGATGTGGGTGACGAACGGGTTGCGGGCCGGCCTGGTGGTGCTGCTGTGCAAGACCGACCCGGAGGCCGATCCGCCGCACAAGGGCATCAGCCTCCTGTACGTGGAGAAGGAGCCCGGCGCCGAGCGGTTCGAGGGCATCACGGTGCCGCCGAACATCGAGAAGATGGGGTACCACGGCGTCGAGACCACCGAGCTGGTGTTCGAGGACCATCGCGTGCCGGCGGCCAACCTCCTCGGCGGGGAGGAGGGCCGCGGGTTCCACCAGGTGATGGACGGGATCGAGGTCGGCCGGGTCAACGTGGCCGCCCGCGCGGTGGGGCTGGCCACCCGGGCGTTCGAGGAGGCCATCGCCTACGCGCAACAGCGGGAGACCTTCGGCAAGCCGATCGCTCAGCACCAGATGATCCAGGAGAAGCTGGCGCACATGGGGACGCTCCTGGAGGCGTCACGCCTGATGATGCTGTCGGCGGCGAAGCAGAAGGCCGCGGGGGAGAGGTCGGATCTCGAGGCCGGGATGGCCAAGTACTTCTGCTCCGAGGCCTGCCACGAGATCGTCACCGAGGCCCTCCGGGTCCACGGCGGCTACGGCTACTCGGCGGAGTACCCGATCGAGCGGCTCTACCGCGACGCGCCGTTCCTGTTGATCGGCGAGGGCACCAGCGAGATCCAGAAGATCATCATCGCCCGCCAGCTCCTGGAGCGGTACAAGGCCCAGCGGTAGAGACGCGGCCGCCTCGTATGCTGGTTGGCATGGTTCGCCAGCTCTCGCATCGCGAGATCCTGGTCGTCTATTCGGGGCTGATGCTGGGGATCCTCCTGGCGGCCCTGGACCAGACCATCGTGGCCACGGCCCTCCCCACCATCGTGGGCGAGCTCGGCGGGCTGGCCCACCTGTCATGGGTGGTGACCGCCTACCTCCTCAGCTCGACGGCCTCGCTGCCGCTCTACGGCAAGGTCAGCGACCTGTACGGCCGCCGGGTCGTGTTCCGGTTCGCCATCGTGACGTTCCTGGTGGGCTCGGCGCTGGCCGGGCTGGCCCAGGACATGCTCCAGCTGATCCTGGCCCGAGGCATCCAGGGCGTGGGCGGCGGCGGGCTGATCGCCATGAGCATGACGATCATCGGGGACGTGGTGGCGCCCCGGGAGCGGGGGCGGTACCAGGGGTACATCGGCGCGGTCTTCGCCCTGGCCAGCGTGGTCGGGCCTCTGGTCGGCGGGTTCTTCGTCGACCAGCTGTCGTGGCGATGGATCTTCTACATCAACCTGCCGCTGGGCCTGGTCGCGCTGGTGGTCACCTCGAGCGTCCTCCGCCTGCCGTTCCGTCGCCGGCCGCACCCCGTCGACGTGCTCGGCGCGGTCCTGCTGGTGGCGTCGGTGTCGTGCCTGTTGCTGGCCGCCGTGCAGGCCGGGGAGGACTCCGCGGCTCCGGCCACGGTGGTCCTGGCCGGCGCGGGGGTCCTCCTCGGTGGGCTCTTCCTGCTCCAGGAGCGACGGGCCCCCGAGCCGATCCTTCCGCTCGAGCTGTTCCGGGACCGGACGGTCGCGGTCAGCTCTGCCGTTATAGCCCTGGTCGGGGCGACGATGTTCGCATCGATCGTGTTCCTCCCTCTGTTCCTCCAGACGGTGCTGGGACTCACCGCGACCAGCTCCGGGCTGCTGCTCCTGCCGCTGGTGCTGGGGATCGTGACCACCTCGGTTCTGTCCGGCAGGATCATCAGCCGGACCGGCCGGTACCGGTGGTGGCCCGTGGCCGGCACGGCCACGATGACCGTCGGCGTCGTCCTGCTCTCGCGGATGGACGCCACCACGTCTGGGTTCGAGGCCTCGGTGGCGATGGTCGTGGTCGGCCTGGGGATCGGCATGGTCATGCAGGTCCTGGTCCTGGCGGTGCAGAACACCGTGCCGCACTCCGAGCTCGGCGTGGCCACCTCGGCCACGAACTTCTTCCGCTCGATCGGCGGGACGTTCGGCACGGCGGCGTTCGGGGCACTCTTCGGCGCGAGGCTGTCGGCGGTTCTGGCCGCGTCGCTCCCCGCGGGGACGGCCATCGACCCGGACGCGGTGGCCCGCGCTCCCGAGGCGATCCTGCGACTGCCGGAGGCCGCCCGGGCCGCGGTCGTCGGCGGGATCGCAGAGGCGGTCGACCTGGTGTTCCTGGTGGCGATCCCCGTGGCCGCGATCGCCTTCCTGCTGTCGCTCGGACTGCGAGAGACGCCGCTTCGCGACACGGCGCACGTGGGTTCTCTGCTGGAGGCCGAACCGGGGCCGGCGGCCCCACGCGTCTAGCGCTCGGCGGAGCCGGCTGCCGCCGCCACGGCCAGGTCGCCCTCCCGCAGCAGCACGTCGATGGCCTGGTCGTCGAGCGGCCTGGCGAACAGGAACCCCTGGCCCTGCTCGCACCGCAGTCCCCGGAGCCGGTGGAGCTGCTCTGCCGTCTCGATGCCCTCGGCCACGGTGCGCAGGCCGAGGGCTTCGCCGAGGCCGATGACCGCCTCGACCAGCGGCGACCTCGGCTCGCCGTTCCCCAGCTGGTCCACGAACGTCTTGGCGATCTTCAGCATGTCGACCGGGAACCGCTCGAGGTAGGAGAGCGAGGAGTACCCGGTTCCGAAGTCGTCGATGGCCAGGCGCACGCCGAGGGCCTTGACCTCCCGGAGCGTGTGGAGGATGGCCTCGGTCTCGTGCATCAGCACGTCCTCGGTCATCTCCAGGATCAGGCAAGAGGGCTCCAGGCCCGAGGCGCGGAGCGCCAGGTCCACCTCCGTCACCAGGTTCGGGTCCGTCAGCTGCTTCGGCGACAGGTTCACGCTGACGGCCAGCGGCGAGTGGCCGGGAACCTGCCACCCGGCCGCCCTGACGCACGCCTCGCGGAGGACCTCGAGACCGAGCGGGACGATCAAGCCGGTGTCCTCGGCCAGGGGGATGAACTCCGAGGGGGAGAGGACGCCTCGCGTCGGATGGCGCCACCGCACCAGCGCCTCGACGCCTTCGATCGACCTGGTCTCCAGGTTCACGATCGGCTGGTACTCGAGGGTGAACTCGTGCTGCTCGATGGCCCGCGCGAGGTTGGCGGTCATCTCGAGCCGGTCAACCATCTCAGCATGCATGCTCGACTCGAAGACCTGGTACCGGCCCTTCCCGCGGCGCTTCGCCATGTACATGGCCACGTCGGCGTTCCGAAGGAGCGTCTCGGCCTTCTCGCCGTGGGTGTCGAGGGTGATCCCCACGCTGGCCCGGATCGACACCTCCTGGCCGTCGAGGTACGCCGGCGCGTTGAGCGCCTGGATGATCCGCTCCGCGGCGATCAGCGCGTCGCTGGGCCCCGACATGTCGTCGAGGAGGATCCCGAACTCGTCGCCCCCGAGGCGGGCCACGGTGTCGCTGGGGCGGATGCACCGGCGAAGCCGCTCGGCCACGGTCACCAGCACCTGGTCGCCGGCCGGGTGGCCCAGGCTGTCGTTGATCGTCTTGAAGTCGTCGAGGTCGACGAACAGCACCGCCAGTGACTGCTGGGCGCGGTCCTGTCGCTCCAGCGCGTAGGCCACTCGCTCGGTGAACAGAGTGCGGTTTGGCAGTCCGGTGAGGTGGTCGTGGAAGGCCTGGTGCCGCAGCTCCTCCTTCAGGCGGGTGAGCTGGGACAGCGAATCGCCGAGTCGCCCGTTCTCCAGCGCCACGCTGACGTGGTTGGCCAGCGTCTCCAGCAGCTTCACGTCGTCCTGTCCGAACGTGCTGACGTCGCCGAGCCGATCGGCCACGACAAGGATCCCCGCCACCCGATCGCCTCCCTGGAGCGGCGCCACCACGGCCTGGTGGATCCCTCGCTCCGCGAGGTACCCGTGATCGTCGGCGTGCCGGTTCACCAGGATCGTCTGCCGGCCGGCGACCACCGGCCGCCACAACTCCTCGTTCGCGTCGAACTCGATCGGCCGCATGACCTCGATCCGGTCGCCCGGGCCCAGCCTGGTGCTGAAGGCGGCCTCTCGCTCGGCGTCCGGCAGCAGGATGATCTCGCCGCCCTGGGCGTCGAGGAGCTTCCGGGCCTGGGACGCCGCCGTGACCATGGCCGACTCGAGCTGGGGTGACTCGTGCAGGGCCCGGGTGGCCTCGTACAAGGCCTCGAGCCGCTCGTGCTGGGCACGCTTCGAGCTGTAGGCGCGGTACGCGACGAACAGGACCACCAGCGGCGTCAACGCCAGCCAGGCCGAGGCCGGGCTGCGGGCCAGGATCGTCACGGCGATCAGGGCCAGGCTCGTGTTCATGGCCGTGGCGATCACGCCGAGGCCCAGTACCTCCCACATGGCCTGCGGCGGCAGGCGGTCACCCGAGAGGTGGATCGCCGCGTTGATCGCCGCATCGGCCACCCACAGCGTGACCTGGGTTGCCAGCAGCGCGGCCACCCACCCGGCGGGGCCGAGCGGATCGCCGAGCGCCACCACGTACCGGAACACCACCACGGCGAGGGCGCCCTGGAGCGCGAACTGGCTGAGGTTGAACGCCAGCTTGAGGACAGGCTGGCGGCGATGGAGGGTGAGCGCCAGAGCGGACCCGATCAGCTGGGCCGGCACCAGGGCCCAGGGCGCCGCGAAGAACAGCCCCAGGACCAGAGGCACCTCGCTCAGCGAGAACGAGTGGGCGTCACGGCGGAACCGGAAGTGCACCACGGTCAGCTCTGCCAGGTAGAACAGCCCGACGAGCAGCGGGAGGGGGAGCCAGTCGCCCGCGGCGAGCGTGGGCAAACGGCGGACACCGGCGGCATAGAGGAACACCGCCGCCACGGCGATGGCCCCGCTGAGGAGCCAGACCTTGGTGGTTCCGCTGAGCCGACGGCGCGGTGCTGCGGTCGACCGCTGCATCGGTCAGGATCCCCAGGCAGCCGTGGACCAGCGTTCGCTGCCCCAGCTCTTGCCCGACCAGGACTTCCCGGACCACACCATCTCGGACCAGGATTTCCCCGACCACGACTTCCCGGACCAGGTCACGCCCGACCAGGACTTGCCCGCCCAGCCGGTGGCCGACCACGAGTCTCCCGACCAGCTCTTGCCGTTCCACAGGCCTCCCTGCCAGGAAGTCTCGGCCAGGCTGGCCACCGACCATGCCGCTCCGTCCCAGACGGATCCGAAGATGTCCATCTCGCCGACGAGGTCGGTGGTTCCATCCGAGACGTGGCCCGACCCGCGGGCCGCCTCGAGCGAGCCCTGGCCGGTGGCGAGCGGCCAGGTCTGGATGGCCAGCGGCGTGGGACGCGACGTCAGCGACTTCAGGTCGAGGATGCCGGCACCCTGGCAGTTGGGGTCCTGGCCGACCAGGGGAACGGCGGAGGCGGTCAGCAGGGCCTTGACCTGATCGGGGGTGATCGAGGGACGCTGGTCGATCACCAGGGCGGCAGCACCGGAGACGACCGCGGCCGACTGGGAGGTCCCGCTTCCGCGGAAGAACCTCGTCCCCACGCGCCCCTCAGGGTGTTGGAGGTCCACGGTCGAACCGGGGTCCCGCAGGCTGACGAGGGAGGTGCCCGGGGCCACCAGATCGGGCCGACGCGAAGGCGTGCCACAGCTCGAGAAGGGGGCCACCACGTCGTCGGGATGCCCGTACGTCCCCTTGGGGTCGGCGGCGCCAACCGCGATCACGTAGGGGTCGTAGGCCGGATTGTTCAGCCGCGGGGAGCCGTATCCCTCGTTCCCGGCGGCCACCACCACGACGATGCCCTTCCGCCACGCGACCTCGACCGCGTAGGTGAGCGGATCGAGCACGTAGTCCTGGACGCCGTCGGTTCCGAAGGAGAGGTTCAGCACGCGGATGTTGAGGTCGCCGTCACGCCGGTGCTGGACGACCCAGTCGATGGCCGCCAGGACCTGGGAGACGTCGGTGACCCCGTTCGCGTCGGCCACCTTCACGCTCACGATCCGGGCGTCGGGGGCCATCCCCATGAAGTGGTCGTGGTTCCCCTTCTTCACGGGAAGCGGAACCGAGTCGTCGCGACCGGCGATGATGCCGGCCATGTGGGTGCCGTGACCGTACGTATCGAGGTACCGAAGCTGCGCCGACTGCGATTCGAAGGAGAGGTCCGCTCCGTTCACCAGTTTGCCCGGGGCCGTCAACCCGTTCACGGGGACGACCCCCGAGTCGATCACGGCCACGTCCACGCCGGCTCCGGTAACTCCGAGGTTCCACAGGTCTCCGGCCCGGGTGACCTCCTGGCCGATCGTGTACATCGAGCCGGCGTCCAAGGACGCATCGAACCCATCGACCGCGTGCGACAATCGGACCCGGGCGTTCGGGGTGACGGCCGCAACCGCGTCGAGGCGACGGAGCCGCGGGAGGGCTCCAGCGGGAAGTCGGGCCGCGAAGGCGTCGACGATGCCGATGTGCCGACCAACGCGCCCGCCCAGGGCGCGGACCAGGGCCTCGGCTTCGTTCCCGGCGCCGGGCCGCTCCCGGACGATCACCGACACCCGGGAACCACCGCCGCCGGCCGAGGCCGGGACGGGGATGGCCAGGATGAGCGCTAACAGGACGGAGGATGCGGCCAGGAGCCGGAGACGGCCCCTCTTGGGATGTCCCCAGCTCATGCCTCGCGCGACGCCCCCCGTGGTCGCCGGGCGGATCCGTGTGTTCGGCGCCCCCACTTTGCCCCCTTTTGCCTCTGTGTCGGTTACCCGGCCCATAGCCTCGGCCGCTTCGCCCCCTCTGTATCGGTCGATCGGGGGGAGGCGTTGATAGTCCGCCCGACGTAACTTCGCCGTCCCCCGGATGGCCGACGCCGCCCGGCGACGCCGCGGGTAGGGTATGGCTGCCATGGGTGAGGCCAGGCCGTTCGGGCGATACCTGGAGGACTTCGAGGTCGGCGACGTGTACCGGCACTGGCCCGGCAAGACCATCACCGAGTCCGATGATCACCTGTTCTGCGCGATCACATGGAACCACCACCCGCTCCACACGAACGCCCACTACGCCGAGGGCCAGACGGAGTTCGGCCGGAACGTGGTCGTGGGCAATCTCGTGTACTCCCTGGCCCTCGGGATGAGCGTCCCCGACGTGTCGGGCAAGGCCATCGCCAACCTCGAGGTGGAGTCGCTGAAACATCCCGCGCCGATGTTCCACGGCGACACGCTGTACGCCGAGACCACCGTCCTGGAGGTGCGAGAGTCCTCCTCGAAGCCGGATCGGGGCGTGGTGACGGTGGAGACCCGCGGCTTCAACCAGGACGGCGTCGAGGTCGTCTCGTTCCGGCGGAAGGTGCTGGTCCCAAAGCGCGGCGCGGTGCCCGAGCAGCCCGGGCGGCCGTCCGCCTAGCCGGCCTCCTCGGCCAGGCGGAACCGCGCCTCGGCCACCGTGCGCTCGCCGTCCCGGCGCAGCTCGAGCCGCCCGCCGCCGAGCTCGCACAGCCGCGAGCTCACGAAGAGGCCCAGCCCCATGCCCCCGTGCGTGCGCCGGGTGCTCATGTCCTTCTGTACGAACGGTTCGAAGAGCCTCGGCTCGGGCTCGAAGTCCCCGGAGTCGACGACCCGGACCACGCCGTCGCGGCCCTCCCGTTCGGCGCGCACGCGCACGGGGCCGCGCCCGTGGGTGAACGCGTTCGCCACCAGCTCCCCGATCACCCGGGCCAGGTGGCTGGGGCGGACGCCCGGCCACGGTTCGGAGCCGACCTCGATCTCGTCGGGACGACCGGGCGTGAGTCGCAGCGCGGCTTCGACGGCGTCCGCCGGAACGGCCACGTCCTCGGGCCCGGGCGGATCCTGGCCGATCAGCTCCAGGCCCAGGACGACCTGTTCCAGGTCGGCCGTGCGCACCAGCGCCGCCTCGACGAGCTCCCGCACCTGCGGCTCCACGTCGAGACGCTCCACGAACTGAAGGGCCCCCGCGATCACGGTCAGCGGGGTTCGCAGCTCGTGGGACAGGACGCCGATGAACTCCTCCCGGGTGCGAGCGAGCCGCTCGGCCTCGGCACGCCGCCGGCGCTCCTTGCCGAGAAGCGTCCGAAGCTCCTCGAGGACGTGGGGAAGGACCCGCCGGTCGACCAGGGCCTCGCCGGCGCTGGCCCGACGGACGGCGGTGACCAGGTCGTCGACCGAGGCACCCTTGACGAGGTAGCCGGCCGCTCCCGCGCTCAGCATCTCCCGGACCGACCCCTCGTCGTCGTGCGCGGTTAGGGCGATCACCTGGATGCCGGGGAAGCGGCGGGTGATCTCCTCAGTGGCGGCGACCCCGTCGCCACCCGGCATCCGGACGTCCATCAAGACGACGTTGGGACGCGTCTCTTCCGCGCGGCGAACGGCCTCGACGCCGGAGTCGGCCTCGCCGACCACCTCGACGCCGTTCTCCAGGGCAAGCGCCCGCCGGAGGACGTCGCGGCTCTCGGCGGCGTCGTCGACGATCAGGACCCGCACCGCCTCGGTCACGGTTCCCTAGCGTACCCCTGGGATGATGGCGGCCATGGGTGATCCCCGCGCGTTATCGGCGCTGGCCGACCAGATCTCTCGGTGCCGCCTGTGCCGGCGGCTGGTCGAATGGCGCGAGGAGGCGGCCGCCCACCCGCCTCGCCGGCACACGGGCGAGCGCTACTGGGCCCGGCCGGTGCCCGGATTCGGCGATCCCCACGCCGGCATCTTCGTGGTGGGACTCGCGCCCGCCGCCCACGGCGGGAACCGGACCGGACGCATCTTTACCGGCGACCGATCAGGCGACTGGCTGTACGCCTCGATGCACCGGGTCGGCCTGGCCAACCAGCCCACCTCGGACCACCGCGACGATGGACTCCGTCTCCAGGGGGCGTACGTGGCGGCCGCGGTCAAGTGCGCCCCGCCGGCGAACCGGCCCACGCCGCAGGAGCGGGACACGTGCCTGCCCTATCTCGTCCGGGAGCTGGAGCTTCTGGACCGGGTTCGGGCGGTGGTCGCGCTGGGGTCCTTCGCCTGGGACGCCGCTCTGCGGGCGTTCGCGGCTGCCGGGCATCCGGTGCCACGCCCCCGACCTCGGTTCGGCCACGGTACCGAGGCGCCCATCGGCCCGTACACACTGGTCGGCTCGTACCACCCCAGCCAGCAGAACACCTTCACGGGCGTCCTGACCGAGGACATGCTCGACGCGGTTCTCGCCCGAGCCGTGGCCATCGCCGAGCGGACGTAACGCCACCCCGGCGTATCCTGAGAGGAACGTGCGAGGACACTTCTTCCACTTCGAGGCGGACGCCGACCTGCGACCCGTGACCCGGGCGTCGCTCCGGCGGGTCGTCAGCATCTTCCGCCCGTACCGTCGTCGCGTCGTCGGGGTGGGATTGCTCATCCTGGTGACGTCGGGGTTGGGCGTGATCAACCCGCTGCTGATCAAGGTGGCGTTCGACGACGCCCTGTTCGTTCCGGGCGGGCCGCGGATGGCGCTGCTGTACGTGGTGGTCGCCCTGATGGTGGCCGTCCCGGTGATCTCGGGCCTCCTGGGGATCTGGCAGACCTACCTGTCGAACATCGTGGGCCAGCGGGTGATGCAGGACCTACGGAACTCGCTGTACGCACACCTCCAGCGGATGCAGCTCCGGTTCTTCACCTCCACCCGGACCGGGGAGATCCAGTCTCGCCTCTCCAACGACGTCGGGGGGGTGCAGTCGGTGGTCACCGACACGGCCTCCGGGGTGCTGTCGAGCCTCGTCATCGTGATCAGCACCGTGGTGGCGATGCTGCTGCTCTCGTGGCAGCTCACGCTGCTGTCCCTGGGCACGCTTCCGTTCTTCTTCTGGCTGACCCAGCGGGTGGGCCGGGCCCGGCGCGAGGTCGCCGCGGTGACTCAGAGGAGCATGGCCGACCTGTCCGCGATCACCGAGGAGACGCTGTCGGTCTCGGGCATCCTGCTGTCGAAGGCGTTCGGCAGGCAGCGGCACGAGACCGAGCGGTTCCGCCGGGAGAACGAGCGGCTCGCCGGCCTCCAGATCCGCCAGCAGATGATCGGCCGCTCCTTCTTCGCCACGATCCAGATCTTCTTCTCCATTACGCCGGCCCTCGTCTATCTCGTGGCCGGATTCGTCCTCCAGGGGGGCGGCGGCGGCCTCACGGCCGGCGACATCGTGGCCTTCACCACGCTCCAGAGCAGACTGTTCTTCCCGATCGGCCAGATGCTCCAGGTCAGCGTGGAGGTCCAGAGCGCCATGGCGCTGTTCGAGCGGATCTTCGAGTACCTCGACATGCCCCACGAAATCACCGACGGTCCCGGCGCCCGTCGCGTCGACCCGGCCGGGGTGCGCGGCGAGGTGCGGCTTCGCGACGTGTGGTTCCGGTACGACCGGCCCCCGGAGGAGGTGGACGGTCGGGCGCCGGTGAGCCCTGCGGAGGACGGCGACGACGGGCGGCAGCGCCGGCTGTGGACGCTCGAGGGCGTGGACCTCGAGGTGGCCCCGGGCCAGCTGGCCGCCCTGGTCGGCCCCAGCGGCGCGGGGAAGACCACGGTGACGTATCTGATCCCGCGGTTCTACGACGTCCAGCGGGGTTCGGTGGAGATCGACGGGATCGACGTACGGGACATCGCGCTCGAGTCGCTCGGCGAGATCATCGGGATGGTCACGCAGGAGACCTACCTGTTCCACTCGAGTGTGCGGGAGAACCTCCTGTACGGAAACCCCGATGCCACCGACGAGCAGCTGGAGGCCGCAGCCAGGGCGGCGTTCATCCACGACCGGATCATGGAGCTGCCCGAGGGGTACGACACCGTGGTGGGGGAGCGTGGGTACAAGATGTCTGGCGGGGAGAAGCAGCGCCTGGCCATCGCCCGGGTCGTCCTCAAGGACCCGCGGATCCTGATCCTCGACGAAGCCACCTCGTCACTGGACTCCACCTCGGAACGGCTGGTCCAAGAGGCACTCCAACCGCTGATGGAAGGCCGGACCACGATCGCCATCGCCCATCGGCTCTCGACGATCCTGGCCGCCGATGTGATCTTCGTGATGGACCGTGGGCGGATCGTCGAGCAGGGGAGCCACGAGGAGCTCTTGGAGCACGGCGGCCTGTACGCCCACCTGTACCTCCAGCAGTTCAAGGGGGGGACGATCGAGGCGGAGACCGCCGACGGGGTGGTGCTGTCGTCGGGCCGGGTGGTCCCCCGCCCGAACGCCTAGAGCCTCAGCACGTAGGTCCGGAGCCGGAAACCGTCGTCGAACTCGAGGTCCTCCCCGCGGCGGTACCCCATCGACTCGTACAGGTGCTGGGCCGCCCGCATCGTCTCCGTGGTCTCGAGGGTGACTCGGCGCTTGCCGGCCCGGCGAGCCTCCTCGGCCGCTCCCTCCATCAGCCGCCGACCGATCCCTCGGCCCTGCACGTCGGGATGGACGCCGAGCATGCGCACGTGCGCCCGGTCGGGCTCGAGGGGCGGCCTGGGATGGCCGCCGGGGATCCGGCCGGTCAGCTCCACGGTCACGGTGCCGAGCAGACGACCCTCCTCGACGGCGACGAGGATCATCGCGTGCTGGGCCCTCGCGGCCACGTCCGCCACCCGGTCAAGGTAGTCGGGGTTCGACGAAGCCGGCTCGGCCTGGTTCCGATACGCCAGGGCCGTCACGTCGCCGGCCTGGCGCTCCTCGCCTGGGCGGAGCCGCCGAATCTCCACGGTCACGAGCCCGAGGGTAGGGGATAGGGTGGCCCGGTGGCCGAGCTCGTGGTGACCGACGACATTCCCGGCTCGGCGGTCGCCGAGTTCCTCGAGATCCGCCCCTCGGTGGTGGCGCTCGCCGGCGGCTCCACGCCACGGTCGTTCTACCAGCGCCTGGCCTCGACCGACTATCTCTGGAGCGACGTCGACATGCTCTTCACCGACGAGCGCTGCGTCCCTCTTGACCATCCTGACTCCAACGCCGGGATGATCGATCACGCCCTCCTCTCGCGGCTGGACCCCTCACCGCGAGTGCACCGGATGCCGGGTGAGAGCTGCGACGCCAACGCGCACGAGACCGCGCTCCGGCAGACGTTCGGCGCCCTGCGGCTTGACCTGGCGGTGCTGGGCCTGGGCGCCGACGGCCATACGGCGTCGCTGTTCCCCGGCGACCCCGCTCTCGAGGAACGGGTCCGCTGGGTGGCTCGGGTCTCCCGTCCCGACCACGATCGCATCACCCTCACGCTCCCCGTGCTGTCGTCGGCCCGCGTGGCGATGTTCCTGGTCGCCGGCGAGCAGAAACGGGACTCCCTGATGCGGCTGGTGCGCGGGGAAGACATCCCGGCCGCCCGGGTCGCGGCCGAACGTATCCTGGTCCTGGCCGACCGGGCCTCCGCCGGGTCCTAGCCGCTCTCGCCGCGCTGGTCCCGGAGGAAGCGCTCCAGCTCAGCGGCGAGAGCATCCCCGCTGGGGATCTCCGACGGCCCCTCCCGCTCGCCGGCCAGCTCCTCCAGCCTGCGGACGTAGGCCGTCAGCTCGGCGTTCTCGGCGATCGACGAGGTGACCTGCGCCTCCCAAGAGCCGGCTGCTCGTTCGAGCGTGTCCGTCGTGGCCGGCAGACCGGTCAGCGCGCCGATCTTCTGCACCAGGGCGAGCGCAGCCTTGGGGTTCGGTCCGCCCGGGAGGTAGTGAGGGACGGCTCCCCACAACGACGAGGCCGCGAAGCCGTCTCGGGCCATGGCGTCGTGGATGACGCCGACGATGCCGGTGGGACCCTCGTACCGCGACGACGTGAGCCCCAGCTCCTGCGACCGTTCGGGGTCGACGGCCAGCCCCGTGACCGGGGTGGGCCGTGTGTGCGGGACGTCGGCCAGGAACGCGCCGAGCGTGACCACCTCCCCGACGCCGATCTCGCGGGCCGTCGCCAGGAACGTTTCGACGAACGCGCGCCACCGGACGTTCGGCTCGACGCCCAGGAATACCACCACGTCGCGGCCGTCGACCCGAGCTGCGGAGAACCGGAGCTCCGGCCACTCGATCCGCCGGGTGATCCCCGCTTCCAGCCGGACCGTCGGCCGGGTCATCTGGAAGTCGAGGAACCCGTCGGGATCGATGTC
>CALAEC010000054.1 GCA_937890785.1 uncultured Actinomycetes bacterium | reverse complement strand
CGGTCGATGATCGGGATGATGAAGAACAGGCCCGGGCCCTTCGCCCCGATCACTCGCCCCAGCCGGAAGATCACTCCACGCTCGTATTCCTTGACGATCCGGATCGCCGAGATGGCGATGATCACGATGAGCACCGCCGCGATGCCGATGCCGTAGAGGGTGGCCTCGCTCATTGGTCTCCTCTCTCCCTTCGCTCCTCGTCGTGCTCCGCCTCTCCCGGGTCCTGCGGCTCGACCACGAGGTCAAGGCCCTCGACGTCGACCACTCGCACGGTGGCTCCCTCTCGGAGCCGCTGGCCCGTGGTCTTCACGTTCCACCACGCTCCCTGCACCATCGCCTGCCCGGTGGTCCCGGTGGCCGACCGCACGACGGCGACCGAGCCCAGGAGCCCGCCCGCCCCGGTGGTGGGGGCCAGCCGGCGGGTCCGCCAGGCCAGGCGCCCGGCGAGCATGGTCCCGCCCCCGACGACGATGGCTACGGGGACCAGCACCTCGGGATCCACCCCGACCCTGCCGCGGAACAGGAACAGGCCCCCCAGGACCAGAGAGGCCGTTCCACCGGCAGCCGCCGCTCCGATGCCCGGGGAGAAGACCTCCACCCCGAACAGGATCGCCGCGAGGACCAACAGGAGGCCGCCGAGGGCGTTCACGGGGAGGACGGCCAGGGCGAACAGGGCCAGCAGGATCAGGATCACTCCGACGATGGCCGACCCGCCGAACCCCGGGTTGGCCAGCTCGTAGATGATGGCCAGCGTGCCTAGGGACATGAACAGGAAGGCCAGGTTGGGGTCGGCCAGCCACTGGAGGATGGACCGGAACGTGCCCAGCTCGTACGGGACGATCTGGACCTCGCGCGTCTCGAGCGTGACCTTGGCCCCCGAGGCGAGCGTCACGGTCTCCCCGTGGATGGCCTCGAGGAGCGCGGCCCGGTCCGGAGCCAGCAGGTCCACCACGCCGATCCGCTTCGCCTCTTCGGCCGCCACGGATCGACCCTCGCGCACCGCCTCGACGGCGAACTCGGTATCGCGTCCGCGAGCCCGGGCCACGGACTCGGCGTAGGCCGCCGCGTCCTCGATGATCTTCCGCTCGACATCCCCGCCCTCGAGGTCCACGGGCGTGGCCGCCCCGATGGCGGTGCCCGGCGCCATCGCCGCGATGTGCGCGGCCATCGTGATGAGGGCCCCGGCCGAGGCGGCTCGGGCCCCGGAGGGAGCCACGTGGATCACCACCGGGACGTCGGCGCCCAGCAGCGACTGGATGATGTCTCGCATCGAGGCGTCCAGCCCGCCGGGGGTATCGAGCTCGATCAGGAACGCCTGGTGGGCTTCCTCCTCCGCCCGCGCCACTCCCTCCTCGATGTGGTCGGCCATCACCGGCGTGATGACGCCATCCACCTGAGTGACCAGCACGGTCGGCGCCTGGGCCTGGGCGCCGACGGCCGAGGCCAGGAGCCACAATGTGAGGGCCACGATGACCGTGCCCACGACCGTCCGCCGCCCCGGGGACGGGGCGAGCGGCAGCGTCCACGGCCGATAAAGCATGCCATGCCGCTCTGACAGGAGCGGCCCTCCGAATCCACGTTACCTCGCGAGGGCCCCATGCGCATGACCGCTTGGATCCACGGCGGAACCGCCTCGACCGATCTCGGGGGCGAAGCACAGGCCGATGCGCCGGCGGTGGATCGTGAGGTGGGCTAGGATGGCCGTGCTCGGGTCCTTGGACTCGAGATCGTCGTGGACAGAACCCCACTACTGTCGGAGGAGGCCCGTCGGTCGCTGGAGGAGCGGCTCCGGGTCCTCGAGGACGAGCGGATCCCACGCCTCGAGCATGAGCTGGAGCTCTCCCGGGACGCGTCGAGCGCCGCTGCTCTTCGAGCGACCAGAAACGAGGCCGTGCAGGTCCGTGTAGCTCTCTCCTCGGCGTCCGCGCTCGAGGACATTCCCCACGATCCGACCAAGGTCGAGCTCGGCGAT
This sequence comes from uncultured Actinomycetes bacterium, assembly GCA_937890785.1. Taxonomy (GTDB): domain Bacteria; phylum Actinomycetota; class UBA4738; order UBA4738; family CALAEC01; genus CALAEC01. The sequence continues at coordinate 281 of CALAEC010000054.1, read as the reverse complement.
ACCGTCACGGTCCGGCGGGAGGGCTCGTCCGTCCGAGAGCGATTCACCCTGGTCGGCGAGCTGGAGGCCCGTCTGGACGAGGGGTGGATCTCGATCGAGTCGCCGCTCGGCTCCGCGGTGTTGGGGGCCAGGGTCGGCGAGGCCATGGTGGTGTCGACGCCAGGCGGCCCCGTGACGCACGAGGTCCTGGCGATCGACCGCGGGACCTGACGACTCGGCCCCTTCCTCATGGACTCGCGCCGCATCATCGCCTAGCGGTGCCTCGACCTGCGTCCCCACCC
>CALAEC010000053.1 GCA_937890785.1 uncultured Actinomycetes bacterium | reverse complement strand
CCTTCGGCATGCGTTCCTCCTGAATCCGAGCGGCGGCCTGCGCTGGCCGCTATTCCTCAATGGCTCCGCCTACGGCTCGCAGATGATCGCGGAACGTCAGGGAAGGGGTCTGTTGGCGCTGCGCAAGGTAGGCGACGAACTGCACCTGACTGCGCAGGGAGACACCTGCACGCATCCGTTCGGCTTGGCGTCGCTCGGTGTCGCGGATCCTCTCCGCAAGCGTGAAGAGGTCGTCAGCGCGGGTGGTCGGCACGAAGAGCACCCCATCGTCGTCGCCCAGGACCAGGTCCTCCCGACCCACCGTCCACTCTCCCACGGTGGCGACCTCCAGCGCATCATGGGGACGGGCATCAAGGCGTTGGGGCCCGGTTGGGATCGCCCCCAGGCTGAAGACCGGCAACCCAATCGCTCGTATGTCAGCCGTATCCCGATGGAGCCCCCAGATCACGAGTCCCTCCAGCCCAGCAGCCTGAGCCTCCAGAGCCACCAGATCGCCGACGCACGCTTCGTCGAGTCGTCCGCCATTGTCGACGACCAACACGTCGCCAGGTGCAGACCCTTCCAACGCTTCCAGGAAGATATCGACGCTGCCAAGATGTTGAGCAGGAAGCACACGCCCAGCAAGGCGACTGCCAGAAACGACAGCCTGCAAGAGCGCCGGCGAACTGCGCACCGAGACCTGAGCGCGAAGGCATGCATCCGCGACATGGGCAGTCGTCAGCGTCGCGAACCGCCGCCGAATCTCTTCAGGATCCACAGGGGTGCTCATGTCGAATCCTCCTTCCCTTCGTTGCCCCCTCTCTCCACCAGCTCTCGGAGGCCTTCCCTCGGAGGCGAGAAGACATCGAGGGTGATACATCCCTCCTCGCTGGTGACGGCTCCGTGGGGAACGTTGGGTGGAATGACGTAGACATCGCCTCTCTGGAGAGGACGCCTTTCCCCGGCAAGCTCAAACTCGAGGGATCCCTCAAGGACCGTGCCTATCTGCTCCTCCCGGTGCTGGTGGACGGGAGCCACAGCTCGGGGCTCAAAGTAGATGAAGCTGATGTTCAGGCGCTTCCCGAGAACCGGTCGTACGACAATGCCCGGTTCAACGGGCAATGAAGCCACATCCTTCTCGACATTCACGTACGAGGGCCTGAACTCGGGATCGATCTCGTATTCATACGCTGGACTGAAGTACGGCGTTTCCGGGGACATCGGCTACCCTCCTCAGGTGACTTCCATGGCCTCAGCGTGGGGCCACATCCAAGGGCTTCTCGAACCAATGATGCGCGTGCGGCTCCTCGTTGAAGGCGTCGACCTCCACATATCCGGAAGAGCGGTACAACGTGATCGCCTCGGTGAGCGATTTGTTCGTCTCAAGCCGGACCACTCGGCTTCCATTGCGGAGTGCCTCCGCTTCAAGCTCGGCAAGGATGCGCCGCCCAATGCCGAGACCGCGCGCCGACGGTGCGACCCACATACGCTTCAGTTCGGTGGGCTTGTCGTCATGGAACTTGAGAGCTCCGCAGCCGATGGGCTCCGACCGAAGCGTCGCTGTCAGCAGGAGGCCGGCGGGAGGCCTGAGTTCGTCGTCGTCGGCCGAGATGCTGACCGAGGGATCGAATCCGCCCTCGAATCTCCGGTCGAGCTCGGCGAAGTACTCTCGCATGCAGTGCCGCGCGTGGGGATGGGCGGGATCCTGGCGGCTGATCTGGACCATCGCGGCTGTCAGGAGTCGCTCGACCTCGCTCATGGCAGCCACGAGTCGGTTCCGCTGCCCCTCATCGAGTGGAGTGAGAAACGACAGGGCGAGCGCGTCGCTCAGTTGGTCGAGGACAGCCCGCTCGGCCAAACCCGCCGAAGTGAGGCGCGCCGTTCTAACTCTCTTGTCTGATTCGCTGGGCTCGACGGTGATGAGTCCGGCCCCTTCCAGCGAGCGCAGCAGGCGGCTGAGATAGCCGGAGTCGAGATCGAGCCGCGAGCGCAGGGAACGCACATCGCATCCGTCGGGCCCGATCTCCCACAACACGCGGGCTTCGCCGAGAGGCCGATCCCGAGCCAAATAGTGATCGTCCAGCGCTCCGACCCGCTGCGTGACGATGCGGTTGAAGCGGCGCACCTGAGCAACCAGCTCCAGGTCCATTTTCTCTGATTATAGTCAGAGGTTTGGGGTCGGACCAGCCGGTGCCATGAGTCTGCCGGGGTCTCTGGGATCTCTCAGGCGGGCGGTCAAGGAAGGGATTCCGAGCAGGTCAAGGACCTGCTGGCCAGGCTCGTGGATGAGATCGTCGTGAAGTCCCGGGCGTGCATCCAGCCGTACTTCATCCCGCCCGGGGTTCGTACGCCTTTCGGTTCGCGGAGGCGGACGGGAATCGAACCCGCCAG